>JALHJD010000418.1 GCA_022837185.1 Desulfobacteraceae bacterium | reverse complement strand
GAGGTCACCAGGATCAAAAGCGAGTTGCCGGTCCAGATGGCCCAGATGTCCAGCACAGCAATGATCAAAAGCCATAAAGCGTCAAGCATGTGCGGCGTTTCTTTCCGGAATGGTTTCCACGGGCACAGGAACTTTTTCGAGAATTTCGGAAACAATACCGGACGGATTCTGGCCTGTGGCCCGGGCCTGAGCCGAAAGCAAAATCCGGTGCCCCAGAACGGCCGGCGCGAGATGTTTGATGTCGTCGGGCAACACGTAGGTCCTCCCGCGCAGACAGGCCAGCGCGCGGGCGCCGCGGTACAACGCGAGGCTTGCACGCGGCGAACCGCCGAGCATCACGCCGGGCCAGTCCCGCGTGGTCTGGACAATCTCCACGAGATAGCGGCGGATATCGTCTGCAAGATGAATATCCGGCATGAGCGCTTGAATCCGGGAAAGGTCTTCGGTGGATAAAACCGGATGAATGTCTGCAGGCTGATCGGCGAAGCGAAGAAGAATCTGCTCTTCTTCAACGGCGGTCGGATACCCCAGATGGATGCGCAAAAGGAAACGGTCCAGCTGCGCTTCAGGCAGCGGGAAGGTGCCTTCCAGCTCCACGGGATTTTGTGTGGCCAACACCAGGAAGGGGCGCGGCAGCGGATGGGTGACGCCGTCTGCGGTCACCTGAAACTCCTCCATGGCTTCCAGCAGCGCCGATTGCGTGCGCGGCGTGGCGCGGTTCACCTCATCGGCCAAGAGGATATTGACAAACGCCGGCCCCGGGCGAAACTCGAACTCGCGCGTCTTCTGATTAAATACCGAGACACCCGTCACGTCGCTGGGGAGCATGTCGGGCGTAAACTGAATACGGCGGAAACTGCAGCCCAGAGAGCGGGCCACAGACTTGGCAAGCATGGTTTTGCCCGTGCCGGGCACGTCCTCGATGAGCACGTGCCCCTGGCAGAGCAGCGCGACGACGGTCAACTGGACGGCATCGTGTTTGCCCACGATGACCTTTTCCACGTTATCCGTGATCCTTTGCGCAATCGCTTGAACGTCTTGCATGGTATCACTCCTCGCCGGGTACTGGCTCGACCGGACCGTTGGTGTCGTCTGGCGGAGCGTGATTATACCAGGTTTTCGGGGAAAAGGGTAGTTGAGCCATGCCGTACGCCAAAGGCGCCACGCGGCTCTGCCGCGGTTGCCGTTTTCCCCGTCCTGGGGTAGAATGGGGTCAACCGTGAGGGAAGGGGCTGCCTATGAAGCCGGGAGACGAGTCAGAGACGAACAGCGAGCCCATCTCCTGCCCCGAGTGCGGCGCCGAGGAGAGCGGCTATTTCTGCCGCACCTGCGGCACGCTTCTCCGGGGAGAAGATAGGGTACTCTGCCCACGCTGCCACGGCATCGTGCCCGCCGCGGACTTTTGTCCGCGGTGCGGGCAGGGCCTGAAGGGCATGGCTCTCAACCTGCAGCAGTTGGCCGTGGCCGGGGCG
>JALHJD010000085.1 GCA_022837185.1 Desulfobacteraceae bacterium | reverse complement strand
GGTCCCGCCGCCGCCGACTTCCTGGCGCAGACCCATTTTCCCCAGCCGCTGCGGGTCGGTCTCCAGGTTGTCCATGGTCGCCAGCCGCCAGGCGTTGGGAATGCGATGGATGCTGCAGACAATGAGGTTGACGCTGAACAGGCCCAGCAGGGCGATGAACCACCAGGCATTGTACATGTCGGGAATGGAGAGGGTCTGCATCAGCCTGGCCAGGTTGGGGCCGTAAAGCTGGACGTAGAGCCCCGGCGCTTCGTTCTGGGGTATGATGGTGCCGATGATCGAGGTGACGGCCAGGGTGAAGAGCAGGAACAGCGCCAGCTTCACCGAGGCAAAGAGTTCCCAGACGGGATTTTTCTTGAGAACAGTCATTGAACCTGTGAAAGAAAAGAGTTTATTTGTGGTAGTCGATCTGCCGATAGTGGAATTGTTTCTGCTACCATGTACGATAGGCCCTGTCAACTGGAAACAGATTCATTTTTGTTATGAATAAGCATCATTCCGCGCCTGACAAGAACCCGCCGCCGAGTTCCCGCGCAACGGCTGCGGCCGATCATGGAACTTCTCCCTTTGCCGCTCTCAATGGCCCTATGATTGAAAATGGTATTGTTTTTTGCTTCGGATTGGGGTACATATAAAAATTTTGTGAAGATTGTTCTGTGCAGCGGACGTGGGCCACGTCCCATCCGGTCCGGTTCAAATACGGATACGATGAATTTGGACGATAAGAAAACAGCGTGGGAGATATATCATGGCACGAGTATGTGATATTTGCGGAAAAAGCCCGATGACGGGGAACAACGTCAGTCATGCCCATAACAAAAACCGCCGCCGGTGGCTGCCCAATCTGCAGAAGGTCAGAACGGTAACCGCCAATGGCAGTACGATCCGGGTGAACGCCTGTACCCGCTGCATCCGTTCCGGAGCGATAGTCAAGCCCGCCTGATTTCAGGCCTTGCCAATGACCCGCGTGGGGACTGTGACCCGCGTGGGGACTGCTCGGAGCGTTGTGGTGATAATTCTTGAACTACAGGGTAGATGCAATGAGCCCCGATGATGAAATCCGCTTTCTGCCGTATGATGAAGCTGTCAGGTTAGTGGCGGCCATCCAGGAAGAAGAGAGCATCGACAGACCGAACCACCGTATCCTGACCGTATATAATCATGCCGACAGGGAAATCTGCTGGTTTGATTTTGACGAGGTCATGCAGGCGGTCGCTCCGGTCGACAAGACCAATGAAAAGGAAGTGGTCTGTCAATACATCCTGAACCATATTCCCGACTGGGCCCCGGAAATCTAGATCTCTCCGGGGGGCATGGGCGGCACCGTCTCCCCCCCCAGCACATACCCTCCGTCCAGGAGAAGGACACTGCCGGTCATGTAGTCGGCGTCCTGGATGAGGAACAGGGCGGCTCTCGCCGCCTCTGCCGGTGTTCCGGTCCGGCCCAGGAGGGTGTGCTCTATAAGCGCCTGTCTTTGTTGTTTATCCAGAGAATTCCACCCCCTGGTTTTTTTCCCGTGCCGGGTATCGAGCAGGCCCAGCATAATTTCATTGACCCGAATTCCTGGTGCCCCGATTCTGGCCCAGGTGGCGGTCAGGGAAGAGACCCCTCTATTCGCCGCGGAATAGCCGTCGCTGAAGATGAGCCCCGCCGGACCGGCACGCCCGACAACGGCGGCAATGGAGGAAATATTGACAACCGCTGCCTCTCCCGCCTTGCGCAGAAGGGGGAGACAGTGTTCGAACAGGTGCCGTTTGGCGAGCAGGGTGGTGTCCATTTCCAACTGCCACTGACCGTCGTTGACCGGCCGATCATAGGAACCATGCACAATGGGCATGCCGCCCCGTTCGATATTGTTGATCAGGATGTGGATGCAGCCGCAGGCTTTGCCGGCGGTCTCGACAAGACGGGCAACCTCGCGGGGAACGCGGAGATCTGTTTTGAGAAAGAGGTGTCCGGCCCCGTGACGGGAAAATTCCTCCTGGACGGCCTGGACATCCTGCGGCCAGTCGTAGGTCGGGATGATCAGTCTGGCTCCCCCGGCGGCGAGCCGCCGGGCGATTGCCAGTCCTATTCCGCGTGTTCCTCCGGCCACCAGGGCAATTTTTCCCTTTATCTTCATATTGCCGTCCCGGACCTGCTTCCTTATGTTATTAAATAATAATCATTGTCAGGATTGCCGGCCCCGCAGGCCGTTGATAAACCCGTGCAGCATCCCGCTCCGGGCCGATCAACCGCAGCACGGGTGCTGAAATCGTTCCTGCAGACCAAGGCAGAAGATGGAAAGAATGAAACCTGAAGC
This sequence comes from Desulfobacteraceae bacterium, assembly GCA_022837185.1. Classification (GTDB taxonomy): domain Bacteria; phylum Desulfobacterota; class Desulfobulbia; order Desulfobulbales; family Desulfobulbaceae; genus UBA10518. Next base: position 7,821 of record JALHJD010000085.1, on the reverse strand, counting down.
CGCACTTTTTGTCCAGAGGTTTTCCCTCGTCATTGTCGTTTTGCTCCTGTTGACGGGGTGCTCCTACCTTGATCGGCCGGGGGTATCCATCGAGACGGCCGACCAGTGCCTGGACAGGGGGTGGCCCCATGACCAGAGCGATCTGCGGCCTGATCCGGATGTGCTCTTCGGTTCGCTGGAGAACGGCTTTCGTTACGTGCTGATGCACAACAACGAACCCGCCGACAGGGTGGGGCTCTATTTGAACATCCGGGCCGGTTCCCTGCACGAGACAGACGACCAGAGAGGTTACGCCCATTTCCTGGAGCATATGCTGTTCAACGGCACCACCAATTATCCCCCCGGGACCCTGGTCAAGTATTTTCAGTCCATCGGCATGAGTTTCGGCGCTGATACCAACGCCCATACCAGTTTTGACGAAACGGTGTACAGGATACTGCTTCCCGCCGGGGACCGCAAACACCTCGAGGAAGGCCTGCTGGTCATGGCGGATTTTGCCCGTGGTGCGCTGCTGCTGGAGGAAGAAGTGGAACGGGAGCGGGGAATTATTCTGGCTGAGAAACGAACCAGGGATACGGCAGGGTACAGACTCTATGAGCAGCGCATGCGGTTTTCCTTTGCCGGGTCCAGGGTCGCCGAGCGATTGCCCATCGGTACCGAGGAAGCCCTTGTCAGGGCCGATGCTTCCATGCTGCGTGCATTTTATGATACCTGGTACCGGCCGGAAAACATGATCCTGGTCGCTGTCGGCGACATGGACGTTGACCTGACCCGGGAACTGGTCAGGGAGCGGTTCGGGCCGATGAACGCTCCCGCCGGCTTCGACCCCGAATGTTTTGCCTACGGCAGGTTCGATGAGGAGGGTACCGAGGCCCTGTACGTGTACGAACCGGAAGTCGGCAGCACCGAGGTATCCATCAGCAGCCGCTGGAACACGGTTCCCCGTGTCGATTCGTTTGCCTGGCAGGCTGAGCAGGTCAAGAACTATGCCGCTACGTCGCTGATCAACAACCGGCTGAAGAGAGTGACCGGCGAGCCCGGCAGTCCCTTGACCAGGGCCCGATCCCATTCAGGGGTGTTTCTGGGACGGTTCGGGTATGTCACGGTCACTACGACCATCGAAGGGCAGAAATGGCAGCAGTCCCTTGAACTGCTCAACAGGACCCTGCGGCAGGCCCTCGAATACGGCTTCACGGACAGGGAGCTGGACCGGGTGAAGAAAGAAATCAGGGCCGAACTGGAAAAGCAGGTCCAGATCGCCGGCAGCAGGGACAGCCGTAAACTGGCCGACGACATTATCCGCAAGATCAACGGCAATGAGGTCGTTCTGTCGCCCGAACAGGAACTGGAACTGTACGGTCCGGTGGTCGACAATTTGAGCCTGGACGAGGTGAACAAGGTTTTCAGGGCCTTGTGGGCCCATAAGAACAGACAGCTGTTCATCGCCGGCACGGCGGAAATAGAGGCCGGCCCGGCCTCTCCGGAAGAAGTTGTTCTCGGCGTCTTCGACCGTTCGGAGAAACAGGAACTTCCGGAATGGGACAACGGCGGCGAGATTTCCTTCCCGTATCTCCAGGTACCTGAAGAGCCGGCCGCAGTTGCCCAACGGGAACGCTTTGCAGACATTGACATGGAAAGGGTGATGTTTGCCAACGGCACGGTCGTCAATGTCAAGCGCACGGACTTTCAGCCCAACGAGGTCCTGGTTGCCATTCATTTCGGCCACGGCCGCCTGGAGGAACCGCTGCCGGGGCTTGGCATGCTGGCCGAGGCGGTGGTGCGGGAAAGCGGAGTCGGCCGGCTCAACCGGTCCGAGATGGAAGAAGCACTGGCCGGGCACTCGGTGGAGGTGACCTTCCAGGTCGGTCAGGAAAGTTTCGTCCTCAACGGGAAAGGACTTGCCGGCGAGCTCGAACTGCTGCTCCAGGTGGCTGCGACCAGGCTGCTTGACCCCGCCTTCCGGCCGGAAGCCCATCAGCTCAGCATGGAACGGTTCACCCAGATGTACGACCAGATGGCCAGCTCGGTGGAGGGGATGCTGCAACTTGAGGGAGAACGGTTTCTGGCGGGGGGGAATCCCCGTTACGGCATGCCTCCCCGTGACCGGCTCATGCAGCTGCAGCTTGACCAGGTCCGCGACTGGCTGGCTCCGGTATTTGCGTCGGCCCAGCTCGAGGTGACCGTGGTCGGAGATGTGGATACCGGGGCGGCGGTGGAGCTCCTCGGCAGGTATTTCGGCACCCTTGAAAGGGAAACGGCAACCGGAAGTCTGACCGATTCGCTCCGCTTTCCCCGAGGGGCCGTCCTGAAGACGGGAGCGGCGAGCGAAATCGACAAGGCCCTGGTTGTCGTTGCCTGGCCCACCGACGATTTCTGGGATATAGCGAGAACGCGGCGGCTCAATATTCTGGCCGCCGTGCTGGACGATCGCCTGCGGCTGGAGATCAGGGAAAAACTGGGAGCGGTCTATTCCCCGGCCGTTTACAGCATGCCGAGCAAGGTCGCCCCCGGTTACGGGACTATCAGGGCGATGATGACCGGTGACCCCGCCCAGGCCGATTTCCTGGCCGAAAGGGCGAAGGAAGTGGCGGCCGACATCGCGGAGCGGGGCGTGGAGGAAGAGGAATTGCGCAGGGCCCTGGAGCCGTCATTGACATCCATCAAGGACATGCTGCAGACAAACCGCTACTGGCTCGAATCGGTGATGGCGCTGTCCAGCCGCCATCCCGAGCAACTGGAGTGGCCCCTTTCCATCCGCAGCGGCTTCGCCGCCATCACCCCAGCCGAGGTGTCCGCAATGGCCTCGATGTATCTGCGGCCGGAACAGGCGGCTGTCATCATCCTGGAGCCGGAGCGGCGATAGCTTCCGTGTGGTCATCCCACCAGCCACAGGGCAAGATTCTGGGCCTTGCTGAGAGCCCGGTCGGAAACGCCGCCGAACATCCCTTTGCCGGCGTCTCTGGACCGGCGGCCGATGACGATGGTTCCGCAATTGTGCCTGTCGGCCTGCTTGATCAGGTCACGGCTGACCTCCAGGTTTCTTTCCATGGGCAGCTGGGTGATGCGTTTCGGGTGGACGCCGTGGTCCTTCAACACCTGGGCGTGGGCGTAAAAAAGGTAGTTTTCGATATCCAGGTACTGATCGCACCATTCCTTGCCCCAGATGGGATGAAATTCTTCCGGGGCGGCGGGTTGGTCCGCGCCGAAGAGGACATTGGAATGGTAGAGAAAAATTTCCGCCTCGGGCAGCGAACCGGTTATGAAGCCCAGGTGATCGGCGGCCAGGAGTGACTGCGGTTTGCACTGCACGGCGAGAAGGAACCGGTTCGAGGTGATTTCGCCGTCGATGATCCACAGGGGGATTTCATGGCATTTTTCGACCAGGAAGGCGGAGACGCTGCCCAGAAGCATCTCGCCGACCCTGCCCATGCCGCGGCGTCCAATGACCAGGGCATCGTAAACCCCCTTGTTCGATTCATGGTGGATCGTCTTGGCCGACTGCATCTGGGAGACCTGGGCGGTGAAGGTGACCCGGTCCTCGCCGACGCCGTTGCGGACCAGCCGGTCTCTGGCGTCCCGGAGGAAGCGTTCCGCCGTTATTCTTCTTCTGTCGGTAAGGGGAGTATGTTCGCGCAGGGAGTCAACCTCGTACATCCAGTTCTGACCGCTTCCCGCTTCGGAAACAACGGCGAAGAGATGGATGGCCAGGCTTGGATCATCCCTGAACAGGCGGATCAGATAATCGATGGAGTTTGAACTGTATATGGAGCCGTCGATGGCCACCAGTATTTTTTTGTTCATTGCATGACCCCTGGTTTGCGATGACATTCAGCGGTTTGTTCCGGGCTTCCGGTTCGCCGGCCACGCCCGTTGCCGGTGGCAATTTTTCCCCGGACAGTGTATTTTGCAGCGGCCGGAAATCGACACCTCGCCCACAGGGGGTGCAGCGGATGGAAGCGGCGGCCGACGGGGCCCCCCTCCCTGCATCGCCTGAGGTGCGGATTCCAGCCCCCTCACACGACACTCCAACAAGGAAACGAAGATGCGTGATGCCCGGCGGACTATACATTTAAAGGACTATACACCACCACCATATCTCGTGACAACCATTGACCTTCGTTTTGAACTCGACGAGACCGCCACCCTGGTCGGGTCAAAAATGCGAATCCACCGCAATCCTGCCGCGAAAAAGGAGAAGGTCCCCCTTGAACTGAACGGGGAAAACCTGGAGGTCAGGGCAGTCAGGCTTGACGGGGCTCCCCTGGACCCCTCGGCCTATGCGTATGACGGCTCGCTGCTGACCATTGCCGAAGTACCGGACGCCTTTGATCTGGAGGTGGAAACCGTCATCAACCCCCGGGACAACACCGAACTGGAAGGCCTGTATCTGTCGGGGGGCAATTTCTGCACCCAGTGCGAGGCCGAAGGATTCCGGCGCATCACCTGTTTCCCCGACCGTCCCGACGTCATGACGGAATATACCACGACCATTGCCGCCGACCCCGCCAGGTACCCGGTACTGCTGTCCAACGGCAACCTCGTCGAGCAGGGGAGATTGCCCGATGGGAGGCATTACGCCGTATGGCACGATCCGTTCAAGAAGCCCTGCTACCTTTTTGCCCTGGTCGCCGGAGACCTGGTCCGGGTGGAGGACAGGTTTGTCACCAAATCCGGCCGCGAAGTGGCGCTGCACATCTATGTCGAGCCCCGGAACAGGGAGAAATGCGGTCATGCCATGGAATCGCTTCGCAAAGCGATGCGCTGGGACGAGGAAACCTACGGCCTGGAATACGATCTCGGCGTGTACATGATCGTGGCCGTGGATGACTTCAACATGGGCGCCATGGAAAACAAGGGTCTGAACGTCTTTAATTCCAAATTCGTCCTGGCCAGGCCGGAAACCGCCACCGATGCTGATTACGAGGGGATTCAGGCCGTCATCGGCCACGAATACTTTCACAACTGGACCGGCAACCGGGTAACCTGCCGGGACTGGTTTCAGTTGAGCCTCAAGGAAGGGCTCACCGTCTTCCGGGACCAGGAATTCACCTCGGACATGACATCCCGGCCGGTCAAGCGGATTCAGGACGTGCAGATCATGCGCAATTATCAGTTCCGCGAGGACGCGGGACCCATGGCCCATCCCGTCCGGCCCGAATCGTACATGGCCATCAACAACTTTTATACCCTGACCGTTTATGACAAGGGGGCCGAAGTCATCAGGATGCTGCAGACCTTCCTGGGGCGGGAAGGATTCCGCCGGGGGCTTGCCCTGTATCTGCGGCGGCACGACGGCCAGGCGGTGACCTGCGATGATTTCGTCGCGGCCATGGTTGATGCCAACGACACGGATATCGACGGCTTCAAGCTCTGGTACAGCCAGGCGGGAACCCCGGTGCTCAGGGTCAGGACCGGATACGACGCGGGTCGTCAGGAATTCCGGCTGACCGTTCACCAGTCGACCCCGCCGACTCCGGGCCAGGAGCGGAAGGCACCGCTGTTGATGCCCCTGGCGGTCGGACTGCTCGACAGCAGGGGCAGGGACATGGAGCCGGGCGGGGAAAAAACCACGATCCTTGTCCTCCGGGAAAGCGAGCAGACCTATGTCTTTCCGCATATCCCCGAACGACCGGTCCTTTCCTTCCTGCGCAATTTTTCCGCCCCGGTCAAGGTGGTCATGGAGCGCTCCGACGAGGAGCTGGCCTTTCTCATGGCCAATGACTCAGACCCGTTCAACCGCTGGGACGCCGGCCAGCAGCTTGCTCTCAAGTACATCCTGGAGCAGGTCGGGGCCCGGGGCAGGGAAGACGCCATGCAGGTGCCGGACCAGTATGTCGCGGCGTATAAACGCGTCCTGCTGGACAGCGAGGCCGATCCGGCCTTCATTGCCCTGGCGTTGACCCTGCCGATGGAATCCTGGATCGGCGAACAGCTGGAGGTGATCGATCCAGCGGGTATTTTTCAGGTTCTGCAATATTTCCGCAGGCGGCTGGGAACCCTTCTGCAGAGCGAATTCATGGAAGTCTATGAACGCAACCTTGTTTTCGGGGAATACCGTTTCACCGCCGGCGATGCCGGCCGCAGGAGCCTGAAGAACACCTGCCTCGGGTTCCTGCTGGCCCCTGATCAGGAGGGCCGGGCCGCCCCGGAAATGCTGACCGTGGCCCTGACCCAGTATGCGGCCGCCAACAATATGACCGACAAGATAGCGGCCCTGAGGGCCGTGGTCAACGGCGATCTCGCAAAAGGGGAGGAGCTCCTGGCCGAATTCTATGGCGACTGGAAGGATGACCCGCTGGTTGTCGACAAGTGGCTGACCCTGCAGGCAGCCTGCCCCCTGCCCGGAGCCTTGGAACGGGTCAGGAAGCTGATGGCGCATCCGGCCTTTACCCTGAAGAACCCCAATAAAGTCCGGGCCCTGATAGGGGCGTTCTGCACCGCCAACCAGGTTCGCTTTCATGAGGCGGGCGGGGAGGGCTACGTATTTCTCAGTGACTGCGTCATGGAAATCGACCCGATGAACCCGCAGATAGCGGCGCGGCTGCTGACCCCCCTGACCGCCTGGAAGAGGTACGACGCACCGCGCCAGGCCCTGATGCGGGCACAGCTTGAACGGATTGCCGCGTCGCCGGCATTGTCCCGGGAGGTTGCCGAGGTGGCGGCAAAGAGCCTGCGATGAACGCCGAGACGGAGGGTGGCGTTGATCCTGTCCCCGGCGGGAGCACCTCGGTCAGGCCTGCCGAACATATCACCATTCTGCTCCCCGGAGGGCTGCTCGCCCCGGAGGAGATGAAGATCGTCGTTGCGGTCGCCGCCCGGTTTGACCTGACCTGGTACGCGACGACGGCCCAGAATCTGCGCCTGCTGGGAGCAACCCCGGAAAACGTGGATGCAATCAAAAGGATGCTGAAGGGCTCCGGCTTTCTCCTCAAGGAGGCGGGCAGGTTTCCCAAGCCGAAAGTGTGCATCGGACTGCCGTACTGCAAACTCGGACTGGCGGACACCCTTGCCCTGTCCGACAGAATTATCGAGAGGTTCGGCGGCCGGAGCGGGGTCAAGCCGAAGTGGAAGATTGCCCTTTCAGGCTGCCCCGCTTGCTGTGCGGGGTCAAAACTTGTTGATGTCGGGGTGGTTGCCACCAGGAAGGGGTTTGACGTTTTTGCGGGCGGCAAGGGCGGCCTGCAGCCGAAAACCGGGAAACGGATAGCCCGCGGGGTGAACGATGATGAGGTGGTCGAAATGATCGGGCGGCTCGCCGATTACCACGACGCCCACACCGAGAAGAAGCAGAGAATGTTCAAGCTTCTTGGACGCGAGGACTTTCCGTTCCCGGTGGAAGATGAACAGGCGGATGCGCCCGCTCACCGTTGATTCGTGGATGAATCGCAGGAATACAGGTCGCGGCGGGGCCCCCGCAAGCCGGCCGGCATCAATCCCCTGGCCGCGGAGGATGCCATGAGAAAACCGGTCGATGTCTTCCCCGGGCTGCTGCTCCCTGTCCTGCTGCCGGTCCTGGTGCTGGTGCTCCTCTTCTCTCTTCCGGCCGCGGGGCAGATGGTCTTTCCCCTGCCGGACCACAAACGGCCCCCGGTCATATTCAAAAAAAAGACCCCGCTGGACCAACCCCTGGAAGAAATCCTGCCGGTCAATATCAATACCGCTGATGCGGCGACCCTGATGAAGGTGCCCGGCATCAACCGAAGGGCGGCCCGGCAGATCGTCAATTACCGCGACCGGCACGGCAGATACGCCAGCCTTGATGAGATTGCCGGCTTTTCGGGCATCAGCAGGATGGATATTCCGCAATTACGCAACTATCTG
>JALHJD010000417.1 GCA_022837185.1 Desulfobacteraceae bacterium | reverse complement strand
CCGGGAGGACGGCAAAACGCAAAAAGACAAAACTTTTCGGTAATTTTCTTGCGCGGTCTTTTTTTATCTGTTAAGAGACGTCGCAGGTGAAACTGCAACGGATTGCTGTCTTAACCGCCTTCTCTCGAGGCGGCCGGAAGCAACGGCTGTTTCAATATCTTCCCGGGAGCGGATTCATGCAGGACCCTTCATCGCCGGAGCGCCCGCGGGCGACCGGCTATCTGATGGAAAGTGAAGAGGAAGCCATACGCCTGGACGTAAAAACGGACCGGAACGCCGTGCGCCGGCAGGCGCTCTGGTGCGGCGTCGAGCCGGGCCTGCGCGTTCTGGATGCGGGCTGCGGCGCCGGCGTCACCACGTCCATCCTGGCCGAGCAGGTTTTGCCCGGCGGCAGCGTGCTGGGCGTCGACTACTCTCCCCAGCGGATCGATTACGCCGTTGCGCATTATGGAGGGGAACAGGGAGTTGCCTTTGCGCTGCACGATCTGCGCGACCCGCTTTCCCGCTTCGGGAGCTTTGATCTGATCTGGATGCGTTTCGTTCTGGAATACCACCGCAGCGCAGCCCGAACCATCGTTAAAAATCTGCTGGAATGCCTGAAGCCGGGAGGAAGGCTATGCCTCCTGGATCTGGATTACAATTGCCTGATTCATCATGAACTGCCGCCGGCAACGATGGACGCGCTGCAAAACATCATGAGTGCCGTCGACGAGCGGTTTGATTTTGACACCTTTGTCGGCCGCAAACTCTACGCGTTCCTCTATGACGCCGGCCTGGAGGACATCCGGGTCGAGCTCGCGGCGCACAATCTGTTTTACGGCCCGATGAAGGAAAGCGACAAATTCAACCTGATGAAGAAAATCGAAATCGCGGGCAGCGCCGTGAACGACGTGATCGAAGCCTGCTATCCGGGAGGGTATGCCCGGTTTTACGAAGATTTCGTGCGTCACCTGGACAACCCGCGGCGATTCACCTATACGCCGCTTTTGATGACGAGCGGGCGGAAGCCCTCGTCCGGCTAGGCGGCCGGGGCGTCCAGAATCCTGCGGATGTACATCAGCAGATCCTGCGGGCGGTAAGGTTTCAGCAGAAATCCGGCCGCTCCTTCGGCCGCCAGGTTCTCCGTGTCCCGGCTGTCGGCGTACCCGCTGGTCATCAGCACCTTGACGCGGGGGTTGATTTTCTTAAGATCGTGGAGGCATTTCCTGCCGCCGCCGCCCGGCATGATCAAATCCAGAATGACCAGATCGATGTCCTCCGTCCGCCGGGTGTACAGATCGAGAGCCGCTTCGCCGCTTTCGGCCGTCGCCACCCGGTATCCGAAGCGGGTGAGTGTGTTTTCCACCGTCTCCAGAATATTTTTCTCGTCGTCCACCACCAGAACCTTCTCCGTGCCGCGGGTGTCGGGCTTCGGCTTCACCTCTGCCTCCGGCCGTCCGGCCTTCGTCCGGGAGGCCGGCAGAATGATGTGAAACGCGGC
>JALHJD010000416.1 GCA_022837185.1 Desulfobacteraceae bacterium | reverse complement strand
GCGCTTTACACGGTTCTGATGGCGCTTTTTACCAACCCGGTGATTGAAGTTGTGAAAACCATCGTGACCTGATTTTTCAAACGGCAAGACGCGCAGAAGTTGCAGCCGCTGCGGCGGTCATGATCTGTAGCAGACAAGCCCCCTCAAGGCTCCTTAAGCTTGAGGGGGTTTTTATGGATTTCGTCACGGAAGCTCCGCCACCGCCCGGATCCAGCCTGCGCTGGCTTTGCTGATTTTCACCGGAAAACAGTAGAACCGGAAACCGGTCGCCGGCAGCAGATGCAGGTTGGTCAGTTTCTCAATCTGGAAGTATCCTTTTTCGATGCCGGCAAAATGACCTTCCCAGATGAGCGACGCGTTGCCGGTTTCGGCAAATTCCCTGGCCTGAAAAGGCAGGGGCCGGTCCCAGCTCCAGGCGTCGGTGCCGACGACGTGTACGCCCTGGTCGAGAATCCACAGCGTGGCCAGGCGGCCGAATCCGCAGCCGCGCGTCAGATATTCCGGACTGCCCCAGAAAGGCGCGGCGCCGCTCTGGGCCAGAAAAATATCCCCTTTCCGCAGCGTATGGCCGATGCGGTCCAGGCGGGCGCGGATATCGTCAACGGAAATGTTGTGGCCGTCGGGACAGTCGGAAAAGTCGAGCTTTACGCCGTTGCCGACGCCCCACGCGAGCGGAAACTGATCGATGGTCAGAGAAGGCGTGCCCCGGTCCTGCAACGGAGAATAATGCCAGGGCGCGTCCATGTGCGTGCCGGCATGCGTGGACACTTCCAGAAATTCAACCGCCCAGCCCAGGCCGCCCGGAAGATCGGAGGCGTCAAGCCCCGGGAAAAAGGGTTTCATGCTTTCCGCTCCCAGCGCGTGATCGACATAAGTCACCTTGGGAATCATTGTCGGCGGATCGCTGGGCAGGCCGCTTTCAATCGCCACCGACAGGTCAATGAACGTGCTCATCTTTTTTCCTCCTTTTGCAAGCGCATGCCCGCTGCAAAGATTTCGGCGCCTTGCATACCAGCAATCCCCCTCCCGCGCAACCGGCGCTTTTTTTCAGGCGCGGCCGGCCTTCCGGATTTTTACTTGCAGGAAACGGCAAAAGACGCCATAAAAAGAACATTCAAAAACCGCAGGACCGTGACCACGGACTGAAAGGAGAAGGAAATGATTGCGCGCATCGATCACGTCTCTCTGGCTGTAAAGGATCAGGCAAAAGCGGAACGCTTCTTCCGCGACATTCTGGGCGCCGTTCCCGGCGCCGCCGCCGCCGATCCCGCTACTCAATTTTTCTGGCAGCTCTTTTCGCTGGGCGATCTGTCGCGCCTGGAAGTCATTTCCCCCACCGGCCCCGACAGCTTTCTCAATGGATTTCTGGAATCGCGGGAAGCGGGCGTGCACCACATCACGCTGCAGACGACGGACATCCGGAAAGTCATGGATCATCTGAAAGCAAACGACATTCCCTTTTTCGGCTACAACGAGTATCC
>JALHJD010000084.1 GCA_022837185.1 Desulfobacteraceae bacterium | reverse complement strand
GCCCGGGAGGGTCCGGCCGCCATGCTCAGCATCACCGGCCGCGGACGTTGGCGATGAAGTCCTTGAGTTCAAGCTCCAGGGTATCCTGCTCCTCGAAGCCCTGCTTGCGGATATCGGGTACGGGATAGGTGCTGCTGTCGTCCCTCTTGAGCCGGATGGACATGACCTCCTTTTTGACGAAATCGACGGACAGGTACATCCCGGGCTGGAAAATTCGCATCCGCCTGATGTTGTCCAGGGAGATGCGGCTTACGGTCACGTTCGCCGTACAGCCGTTTTCGAAAATCAGGCGGGCATTGGCGATATCGGTCAACGGGGTGACGACCGGGGCCCCGACAGTGTGTATGGTGGTCAGCGGGGCGTCGACGATGGACAGGATGATGTCGATATCATGGATCATCAGGTCGAGGACCACGTCGACGTCCGTGCCCCTGTCCTTGAAGATGCTTATCCGGTGGGCCTCGATGAACAGGGGGTGGGTGAGAAGGGGCTTCATGGCCATGACCGCCGGATTGAAGCGCTCCAGGTGGCCCACCTGCAGGATGCGGCCGCCCTTTTCCGCCCTGGCTATGAGGTCGTCCGCTTCCTCGACGGTGGTTGTGATCGGTTTCTCGACCAGCACGTCAACCCCATGATCCAGGCAGGCGGCGGCAACTTCATGATGACTGACCGTTGGCACAACGATGGAGACGGCGTCCACTTCCTCCAGCAGCTTTGCATAGCCGGTGAATGCCCTGGTCCCGCATTTCAGCGCAACCTCCTCTGCCCGCAGCGGATCGATGTCCGCGACGCCGACCAGGTCGACGCCGTCCATGGCCGCGTATTTCTGGGCATGAAAAAAGCCGAGATACCCTACGCCGATAACTCCAACCCGAATGTTCTTCACGTGTCCGTCCCTGAGAATGAAGGCAGGTTTTCCCGGGGAAGGAAATGCCCGCCGGTTTCCGTTTTTCGCCTCATTTTCCCGCGGGCGGAGCATTGACCCGGCTGCCTGCCCGCGGCGGTCCTCCTGCCGTGACCTGGCTATAATGCAATTTCGACAACTGTGCAATCCCCATTAAATGCCGAGGTAGGCTTTTTGCACCTCCTCGTCGCGCAGCAGGGCGGATGCGCGGTCATGGAGCACTATTCTGCCGTTTTCGAGAACATAGCCGCGGTCGGCGGTCTTCAGGGCCAGGTTGGCATTCTGTTCGACAAGCAGGATGGTTGTGTTGTTCTCCCGGTTGATCCGTGCGATTATTTCAAAGATCTGCCGGGTCACCAGCGGGGCCAGACCCATGGACGGTTCATCGAGCAGCAGGAGCTCCGGCCTGGCCATCAGGGCCCTGGATATGGCCAGCATCTGCTGCTCGCCGCCGGACAGATTGCCGCCGGGCTGGTGCTGTCTTTGGCCGAGGATGGGGAAGAGCGAATAGATATATTCCCGGTCCTCCCTGATCTGCTTCCGGTCCCGCCGCAGGAAGCAACCCATGTCAAGATTCTCCCTGACGGTCAGGCCGGGAAAGATGTGCCGGCCTTCGGGCACCTGGCACAGGCCGAGGGCGACAATTTTTTCCGGGGGCAAGGCGTGGATGGGGACATTCTTGAACAGGATCGTCCCCCTGCGAGGCGGGACGATGCCGCTGATGGACATCAGGGTGGTTGACTTGCCGGCTCCGTTGGCGCCGATCAGGGTGATGATCTCGCCCGCTTCGACCGTGAGGCTGAGGTCGTGCAGGATCCGGATATTGCCGTAATAGGTGTTGACCTTCCGCAGTTCAAGCATGGTCATGAACGGTGTCCTCTCCCAGGTAGGCCCTGATGACCTGCGGATTGCGGCGGATTTTCGCGGGAGGACCCTCGGCGATTTTTTTGCCGTAGTCCATGACGAAAATATGGTCGGCCAGGCTCATGACCAGCTTCATATCGTGTTCGATGAGCAGGATGGACAGGCCTTCGTCTCTGATGCGGCAAATAAGCTCATCCAGCTTTCGGGTTTCCCGGGGGTTCATGCCGGCGGCCGGCTCGTCCAGGAGGAGGAGAAGAGGATCGGTGGCCAGGGCCCGGGCGATTTCCAGGCGGCGCTGGGCGCCGTAGGGAAGGTTGCGGGCGAACTCGTTCACCTGATCGGCCAGGCCGATTTTTTCAATTATTTCATAACTTCTGCGGACGATTTCCCGTTCTTCCCTGCGGGTCCGCGGGTTGCGGAAAACGGCCCCCAGGACCCGGGCCCGGGTTCGGCAATGGCGGCCGATCATGACGTTTTCCAACACGGTCATATTGGGAAAAAGACGGATGTTCTGGAAGGTCCTGGCCAGTCCCTGCTCGGTGATCTTGTTCGGCTTCAGCCCGTTGAGACGGGCCGTTTTTCTGCCGGGAGGGGAAAAGAGCATGTCGCCGGCCGTCGGGGCGTACATTCCGGTGAGACAGTTGAAGAACGTCGTCTTGCCGGCCCCGTTCGGCCCTATCAGGGCGGCTATCTCACCTTCCCGGATCCGCAGGTCGAAATGGTCCAGGGCCTTGATGCCGCCGAAGTCCATGGTCAGTCCCCTGACCTCGAGAAGGGCCAAGTCCGGTGCTGCCGGGGTCCGGTCAGGCGGCATTGCCGGACCTCCCGGCATCCGGTTTGACGGTATAGGTCCGCCGCCGGTGGCCGACAAGCCCTTGGGGCCGGAAGACCATCATCAGGACCAGAACCGCTCCAAAGACGAGCATCCGGTAGTCGGAAAAGGCCCGCAGGTATTCGGGCAGCAGAATCAGGATCAACGCCGCCAGGATTACGCCGATAATGGAGCCCATCCCGCCCAGTACGACAATGCAGAGAATGATTGCCGATTCGAGAAAGGTGAAACTGGCGGGATTGATGAATGTGGTTTTGGCGGCGAATATGACCCCGGCCATTCCGGCCCAGGTCGCGCCCAGGGCAAAGGCGGTCAGCTTGGTTTTGGTCTTGTCGATGCCCATGGCCTGACAGGCGATTTCGTCCTCGCGCAGGGCATACCAGGCCCGGCCGATGCGCGAATCCTGCAGGCGGCGGACCACAAAAACGGTGAACAGGACAAGGCCGATCATGAGAAAATAGAGATAGATGATGGCCGCCTCCAGGGACATTTCCAGTCCGAACAGGCCGGGGCGGGGAATATTGGAGATGCCGCTCGGACCTTTGGAGAATTCGTTCCAGTTCTCCAGAATCAGGCGGATGATTTCTCCGAAGCCGAGGGTGACGATGGCCAGGTAGTCGCCCCGCAGGCGAAGGACCGGAAAACCGAGGAGAATCCCGAAGGTCATGCCCAGCAGGGCGCCGATGGGCAGCGCGGTCCAGAAGCCGATGCCGAAATGGAGGTTGAGCAGGGCGTAGGAATAGGCGCCGACGGCATAGAAGGCGACATAGCCGAGATCGAGCAGGCCGGCCACTCCCACGACTATGTTCAACCCGAGGCCCAGGACCACGTACATGAGGGCGGTGATCATGATGTTGGTCTGATAGGTCGAAAAGATAAAGGGAAAGGCAAGGGCGAACGCCCCTGCGGCGGTCATCAGGGTGTACGCGGGAACCGGGTTTTCCCTCAGCCCCCGGAATATCCGCTTTGTTTTTTCCCCCAGGGACCGCCGCCGGGCCGGCTCAAGCCTCTTTTCCCTGTACTTTACGTACTGGCGGCCGGCCAGATAGAGCAGGAAGCTGAGCAGGCCCACATAGGCCATGTTGTCCCAGCGCCAGGTCACGGTCCGTTCAATGGGATTGACCTTGATTACCATGAGGGGAAAGGTGAGAAACATGAACCAGAGGGAGATCAGCAGCGCGCCCCGGACATCCCGCAGGAAAATCATGATTGCCCGCTTCCGCATGGCCGGGCCGCCTCAGACCTTCTCCGCCGCCGATTTGCCCAACAGACCGGCGGGACGGAAGATCAGGATCAGGACCAGCAGGGAGAAGGCGAAGACATCTTCATAATCGCTGGAAACGTAGCCGGTGGCGAAGCTTTCCGTCAGACCGAGAATGAAGCTGCCGAGCACGGCGCCGGGCACCGAGCCGATGCCCCCCAGCACGGCCGCGGTAAAGGCCTTGATGCCGGCAATGAAGCCGATGAAGAAATTGATCTGCCCGATGTGCGAGGCGATCAGCAGCCCGCCGATGGCGGCAAGGCCGGAGCCGATGATAAAGGTGGTGGAAATGATCATGTTGACATTGATGCCGACCAGCCTGGCCATGGTCCTGTCCTGGGCAGTGGCGCGCATCGCCTTGCCGAGGCGGGTGAATTTAATGAACAGGGTAAGGAGCAGCATGAGCACCGTCGTCATCGTCAGAATGACCAGTTCGGATGAGCCAATGACCCCGGCAACGGGCTCCATGAAGGCGAATTCAGGAATCAGGGGCGGAAAGGGGAGAAAATCCGGGGTCTGGGCCAGGAGGACATAGTTCTGGAGAAAAATTGACATGCCGATGGCCGAGATCAGGGGCGAAAGCCGCGGGGCCCGGCGGAGGGGCTTGTAGGCCAGTTTTTCAACGGTAAAGCCGTAGGCGCCGGCCCAGATGGCCGAGGCCAGGACGGTGAGAACAAGAATGGCGGCGAGGGGCATGTTGTAGATCGACAGGACGGTTGAGACGATCAGGGCCGTGAAGGCCCCGATCATGTAAATTTCGCCGTGGGCGAAATTGATCAGCCCGATGATGCCGTACACCATGGTATATCCAAGAGCTATGAGGGCGTAAATCGAGCCTCGGGTCAGGCCGCTGAAAAAAAGCTCAATGAAATAATCCATGGTCTCCGGGAGGGGATGTTTCCTTATCCGTCCGCCCGACCTGGCGGCTCCGGGTCTTGCGGATGATGATCGGAGGGCGCCGCCGCGGCACGCCCTCCGCCTGGTAGTCGCTGCCTACTGCACCTGAACGTACCGGCCATTCTGTACCTGGTAAACGGAAAAGCCGACGCCGGTGGCGTCGCCGCGCTCATCAAAGTGAATGTCGCCGAATGGGGTGGAGACATCCTTGGTGCGCAGGGCATCGGCGATGGCTCCGGGGTCGGTTGAGCCCGCCTGTTCGAGCGCGTGGGTGATTGCCAGGGCCGCGGCATAGGCATTGTCAAAAAAAGCTCCGGGCTCGGCGCCGTACGCCTTGACATGGGCCTCGCGTGCCGCTATGGCCAGGGGGTTCGCCGTCACATCGGCGGGGCCGGTGGCATAGACGCCCTCGGCATATTGACCGGCAACCTTGATAAAGGTGTCATCCTTGACGCCGTCATCGGAAATGAAGACCGTTTCCATTTTTTTCTTCCGCATCTGGGTGACGATTTTTGACGCTTCCGGGTGATAGCCGCCGAAAATGACGGCTTCGGCCTGGGACCGCCTGATTTTCTGGACCACGGCGGAGTAGTCCACCGCGCCCGGGGTGACGCCTTCGTACAGGACCACCTCGGCCGCGCCGGACTGCTCGACAAAGATTTTGGCAAATTCGGCCAGGCCTTTGCCGTAATCACCCTTGTCGTGTATGATGGCGATCTTCCTGAGGCCGAGCACCTTGACGGCAAAATCCACCTCGGTCCTGGCCTGGGCGTCGTCGGAGGCGATGGTCCGATAGAAATTGGGATAGTCGCCGCTCTGGGTAAGCTCAGGATTGGTGGCGGAAGGGGAGATGACGATGGTACCGGATTCCTTGTAAATGGGCAGGGCGGCCTTGGTCGCCCCGGAACAGATATGGCCGATGATCACGTGGGCGCCCTGGGAGATCAGCTTGGTCGCCGTATTGGTGGCTATTTCCGGCTTGCACACGTCGTCCTCGACAAGCAGTTCAACCTTCCTGCCGTTGATTCCGCCTTTGGCGTTGATGTCCTTGACAACGAGTTCCGCTGCATTGACGGTGGGCAAGCCGTACGAAGCCAGGTCGCCGCTGTGGGCGCCGGCGACTCCGATTTTGATGGTTTCCGCGGCGGCGGGGCCGACATGGACGGCTGCCGCGACGACAAGAGCACAAAACATGGCCAGGATGTGCCGTGCGTTCTTCATGATCGCGCCTCCCTGCTGTTGAACGATGTGTAGGGATAATACCCTGATACTATGAGCGAGTAATTCTTACTCAATTACCCGTTTTTTGCACTGAAAAATGGCCGACCGCCGGAAAGAATCGCCGGAGCGAAACGGCGGCTCCGGACCGGCAGAAGTTCCCGGCGGCGGTTTCGGCTTGCCGGGCCTGATGGGATCTTCGCCGTGATCGAGGACAATGGGAACAGGCCGGGATTTTTTCCGTTGCGCGGCAAAACCATCGCCCGACTTTATTTTTATGAAAAATGGTATATATTTCATGCTGCATCATGACGATGCGGTAAACTCCTGAATATTTCCGTTATGGACCGAACCCTCCTCTTTGCGGTTGGAAGGCCGCTCTCGCCTCTGTACTGCGCCGTGATGCGCTTGCGGGAGTCACTGTACAATGCCGGGATGCTGCGCGTCAACCGGGTCGAGGTTCCGGTCATCAGCGTCGGCAACCTGACCCTCGGCGGCACGGGGAAAACCCCGGTGGTGCAGTATATCGCCCGTCTGCTGCTGAAGGAGGGGCTCCGGCCGGCGATCATCAGCCGGGGCTACAAGGGCAGGGCAGGGGGCAAAGTCAATATCGTCTCAGACGGTTCGTCCGTGCTGCTCGATGCGCGCAAGGCCGGGGACGAGCCCAGGCTGCTGGCCGAAACCCTTCAGGGGGTGCCGGTGCTCACGGGCCCGGCCAGGACTCATCCCGCCAGAAAGGCGGTGGAGTATGGTGCCGGGGTCCTGATCCTGGACGACGGATTTCAGCATCTGGCCTTGGCCAGGGATATTGACCTGGTCCTGTTTCATGCCGACACCCTGGCCGGTAACAGCCGCGTTTTTCCCGGCGGCGACCTCAGGGAGCCGGTGAAGGCGCTCAATAGGTCCCACGCCTTCATCCTGACCAATACCTGCGACAGAAACCGGGAGCGCGCCGCCCGTTTCGCCGACCTGCTCACCAGGCGTTTTCCCGGCCGGCCCGTATTCCTGGCGGAATATTTGCCCACCCTGGCTGTTTCCAGCGCGGACGGATCATGGGACAGGGAGACAGCCATAGAGGAGATCAGGGGAAAAGCACTGTTCGCCTTTGCAGGCATTGCCTTTCCCGGGCGCTTTGCACAGACCCTGAACGACCTGCAGCTCCAAATCCGCGGTTTTATTCCCCTGGCTGATCATCAGCGATACGGCAGGTCCAATCTGGCCGAAATCCTCCGCCAGGCAAAAAACGCCGGCGCCGAAGCCTGCATAACAACGGAAAAGGACATGGTCAAGCTGAAGGGGCTTCGTCCCTCCATGCCGATTTATGCCCTTCGCATGGAGGCCCGGCTGGATGAGGATTTTCACGCGTTTTTGACCGGCTTGCTCCGGTCCGCGTAAGAGACCTTCCCGGATCTGTGCGGGAAAAGGGATGCGGCGGTGCCCGATTCCGATGAAAGGGCCGCCCTGCCAAGGGAACCTGTCCGGACGATATTTCGCTGTGTAAAAAATGCAACACTTCGGGCCCATCTCGCCAAAGTGTGTTTTTTTTGCAACATTATGGGGTCATGCCCGAAGGAATGCGGACGGAAGTCGGTTATCTAAAACGCATTGATATTACGAGTTTTTTTAAACACAGGTGCCTTTGTTGCTCTTTGGCTGCATATTGGCCTTTTTTTTGCATTCTTAAAAGTAATTCTCAGCCAACCTCAGCAAAACATTGTGTGAACGGATAGCCAAAATGACCGCCATCGAACCGTACCAATATACCCTTAGACAACCCGTCAGCTGTTGCGGTGTGGGCCTCCATGCCGGCAGAACGGTCAACCTGACCATCAAACCGGCCCCGGCCAATTCGGGCATCCGTTTCATCCGCTCCGACCTGGACAAAAACAGGACCGTTCAGGCGCACATGAAGCAGGTCGTCGATACGCGGCTGGCCACCACTCTCGGCAACGGGACGACCACGGTCGCCACCACCGAACACCTGCTTGCCGCCCTGCGGGGATCGGGCATTGACAACGCGGATATCGAACTTGATTCGTATGAAGTCCCCATCATGGACGGCAGCGCCGGTCCCTTCATGCACCTGCTGTCAAAAAGCGGCCGCAGGAGGCAGAGGGCCCTGCGCAAGGTTCTCCGCATCACCAGACCCATTGTCTTTGCCGAGGGCGAAAAATCCATTCGCATCGAGCCGTACGAGGGGTTCAAGGTGACGGGAAGGATTGATTTCGGCGACGACCTGATCGGCGACCAGATGTACAGCATCGAGGTGACCCAGGAGGGTTTCCGGAAGGAAATTGCCCGGGCCCGGACCTTTGGCTTTGTCGAACAGGTTGAGAGTTTGTGGGCCAACGGCCTGGCGCTGGGGGGCACTCTGGACAGCGTGATCGCCATTCACTGGGATCGGCGGTCGATCCTGAACGAGGACGGATTGCGCTTTGACGACGAATTCGTCCGCCACAAGGTGCTGGATCTGATCGGGGACCTGGCCCTCCTCGGCAACCCCGTGCTGGGCCATGTCATTGCCGACCGGTCCGGGCACAGGATGCACCTCGGCCTCATGCAGGCCATAGCCGAGAGCCCCGATTGCTGGGAATATGTTCAGTTCAAGAAAAACGGGGGATCGGTTTTCAAGCAGGTCGTTGTCCAGACAAAATCGGCCGGCGACAGGATCAACCAGTTGCTCGTTCCTTCATTGGAGCCTTCGGCCGCCGTTCGGCCATCCTGCGCGGCCTAGAATTTCACCGTGATGAATTCGAATCCCGCCGGCCTTGAAGGCCGGCGGGATTTTTTTTGCTATTTTGGCGCTGTCACTGGTATATAGCAAATAGCGCAAAGATAGCGCCGGGCAAACCCGATTTGCTGCCGGTTGAGGTCGGTGAGGAAACAGCACGCATCCTGCCGGCGGCGGCAGGGCAGTGCATGCAGGGGTAAACTTTAAGTTTTGCGTTAAATTTCTGGTGTAACTATGCATAATTTCTATACTATTGGCCTTGTTGGCGGCGGTCAGATGGGCGAGGCCCTTATCCGGGGCATGATTCATTCCGGCCTCACAGCGGCCGGCAACATCATGGTTGTTGAGCCCGATACCGAAAGAGCGGCGCATCTCGAACGCGAGTACGGGGTGCGGCCGCTCGCTGACGCGGCAGCCCTTGCCGCATCGTGCCCGGTCCTGATCCTGGCGGTCAAGCCGCAGATCATGGACAAGGTGCTTGGTGCGTACAGAAAGCATCTCACCGGGGACCACCTGGTCATTTCCATTGCCGCCGGCATACCGATCAGAACCCTGGAAAAGGGATTGGGGAGCGATAAGCGCATTGTCAGGGTCATGCCGAATACGCCGGCGCTGGTCCTGGCCGGCGCTTCGGCCTTGAGTCCGAACAGCCGGGCGACCGCCGCCGACATGGCAACGGTGCGGAGGATTTTTTCCGCCGTCGGCATGTGCGTGGAAGTCAGCGAGCCTTTGCTTGATGCGGTGACAGGACTGTCCGGCAGCGGCCCCGGATACGTCTTCATGTTCATCGAGGCGCTGATCGACGGAGGCGTGCTGGCGGGACTGCCCCGGGACACGGCAGAAAAGCTCGTGCTGCAGACAGTGTACGGAGCGGCCAAACTGGCCATCGAATCCGGTGAACCGGCGGCGGTGCTGAAGGGCCGGGTCACTTCCCCGGGCGGAACCACGATTACCGGCCTGCAGGTCCTGGAGGAGTCGGGTTTCCGCGGCGCAATCATGACCGCGGTCGAGGCCGCCGCCGATAAATCGAGGGAGCTGGGGCAATGACCATCCGCGCGGTTGGCATTATCACCAAACTCGATTCCCCCCGGGTACTGGGGATCGGCCGAGAACTGGCCGACTGGCTGACCGGACGGGGAATAGAGGCGAAACTCGACGTCATCGAACCGGGGATGGATATGCTCGTCATCCTCGGCGGCGACGGCACCCTGCTGCACGTGGCCGATCGGGCCAGCCGCCTCGATATTCCTGTGATCGGCATCAATCTCGGCAACCTCGGCTTTCTCACCGAAGTGGCGGAAGGGGAGATGTATCAGGCCCTGGAGGAGGTTCTGTCCGGCCGGGGCTGCATTGAGCAGCGCATGATGCTCAAGGTGCGTCTTGTCGGGGAAATTGACCGGCGGGACAAAGGCGTGCTGTACAGCCTCAACGAGGTGGCGATCCTCAAGGGGAACGTTGAAAAGGTCATCCGCCTCA
>JALHJD010000083.1 GCA_022837185.1 Desulfobacteraceae bacterium | reverse complement strand
CGACGAACCCTTCGCCGTGCTGCTCGCCGACGACCTCTGCGACCACCCCGAAGGCAAGCCGGTGCTCTCCCAGATGATCGACGTCTACAACTACCACCGCTGCTCGGTGCTCGGTACCATCAACGTCGCGCGCGAAGAGACGCGCCAGTACGGCATCGTCAGCACCGAACCCGAAGCCCGCGGCAAGATCCAGCGCATCACCGGCATCGTCGAGAAGCCCAAGCCCGAAGAAGCCCCCAGCACCCAGGCGGTGGTGGGGCGCTACATCCTCTCGGGCAACATCTTCGAGCACCTGCATCGCATCCAGCCCGGCGCGGGGGGCGAACTACAGCTCACCGACGCCATCAGCTCGCTGCTGCAGGAAGAAGCCATCCTCGCCTACGAATTCGACGGCGTGCGCTACGACTGCGGCTCCAAGCTGGGCTACCTCAAGGCGGTGGTCGACTTTGCCATATCCCATCCGACCCTGGGCAAGGCATTCAAGGAATATATCCGTTCCGCCAGCCAGGAAAAGCTTCCCTGACCGAAGGATATAATTGCGCCCGGCTGCGCCGGGGAGTTGGCAGTTTGCAGTCGGCAGTCGGCAGCCTGGATTATCTCCTGCCAAGCGTTTGGGTAAATGCTTCCCGTAGGTTGGTGGTGAGCTCGCGAACCCCAACAATTTCAATCGGTTACGTTGGGCTTCGCGAGCTCAGCCCAACCTACANNNNGTTTGGGTAAATGCTTCCCGTAGGTTGGTGGTGAGCTCGCGAACCCCAACAATTTCAATCGGTTACGTTGGGCTTCGCGAGCTCAGCCCAACCTACACTACAACATCCTTCTCCTGGGGGAGAAGGTGCCCCGGAGGGCCGGATGAGGGGTCTTGAAACCCCGAAAGCCGCCAGGCTTCAATCCCCAAACTGCCGACTGATGACTGCCAACTTTGCAACACCCTTCCCCCTGGTGACCGGTGATGAACCTGTATGAAGTGGCCGTTGTCGCCCCCATCCGCAAGACGCTGACCTACGCGCGGCCGGATGGAGGGGAGGGCGACCCCGGGATCCTTCCCGGGCAGCGGGTCCTGGTGTCGCTGGGCAGGCGCCTGGTAACGGGGTATGTTCTGGCCGCCGTCGACGAGGCGGAATCCGAAGCGGCCGGCCACAAAATCAAGCCCATCGCCGAACTGCTTGATCCGGCCCCCCTCTATCCCCCCGGTCTCATTCCTTTTTTCCGCTGGATTGCCGACTATTATCATCATCCGCTGGGAGAAGTGATCCGCACCGCGCTGCCCGGGGGATTAACCGCCGGCAGCGGCAGAACCATCGTCCTCACCGAAAAAGGGGCAAAAGAGCTTCGCGGCGGCGCCGTCGCCTTGAGCGGCGGGGACAGGCCATGGATGGAGCGGCTCCTGACCGCCGGGAAACTTGCCCCGGGTACAGCCGCCCGGCTCTGGAGGGAACCGGCCTTGCGGAATACCCTTCTCCAGTGGCAGGAGAAGGGATGGATACGGATTGAGGCCCAGGTGGTCCATAAAGGGATCAAGGAGAAGAAACAGACCCGGGTGCGCATCGATCCCCCCCTGTATGCGGAAATGGAGAAGGCGGCCGGCGGGAATTTCCAAGACCTGTCCGCCGCCTTTGATGTCCTGCTGCCGGAACTGGGGAAGGCGCAGAAGCAAACCCTTTCCCTCCTGTTCAAGCTCTGTCGCGATTCCGGGACAGCCTCCGCGGCGCGGGCCGATATCACCCGGGGCTACCCCGGGGCCGGCAAAGCCCTGCGGGAACTGGCCGGGAAGAATATCGTCAGCCTGGAGGAATGCCGGGTGTACCGCAACCCGTTCGACAGCCGGCCCCTGTTTTTCCCCCGTCCCGACCGGTTGACCGAGGAGCAGGAAACCGTGTTGGAGGAGTTGTCCGGGGCTTTGGACCGGGACGTCTTTCAGCCGTTTCTGCTGCACGGCGTCACGGGCTGCGGCAAGACCGAGGTGTATCTCAGGGCGGCGGAAAAGGTTCTGGAACGGGGGAAAAGCGTCCTGGTCCTCGCCCCGGAGATCGCCCTGGCCTCGCAGTTGGAGGGGCATTTTTACTGCCGGTTCGGTGAAAACCTGGCCCTGCTGCACAGCAGCCTGTCGGCCGGGGAGCGGCATGACCAGTGGCAGCGGATCGCCTCCGGCCAGGCAAAGGTCGTGATCGGCGCCCGCTCCGCCGTGTTCGCCCCCCTTGCCGATCCCGGCCTGGTCATCGTTGACGAGGAGCATGAACCTGCCTACAAGCAGGATGACGGCCTGCGATACAACGGCCGGGATCTGGCCGTGCTGCGGGCCCGCTTCGCCGCCTGCCCGGTCATCCTTGGCTCCGCGACCCCGTCGGTGGTCAGCTATGAACATGCCCGGACCGGCAAGTACAGGCTGTTGTCGATGCGGCGCAGGATCCATGACCGGTGCCTGCCGGAAGTCCAGATTGTCAATCTCGCCGAAAGCAGAACCGCAAGGCCGGACCTTTTCTTCTCCGATCAACTCATTCGTGCCTTGTGGGACAACATGGAGAAGCGGCAGCAGAGCCTGCTGTTCGTCAACCGGAGGGGTTTCGCCAGCTTCATGATGTGCCGGGACTGCGGGCATATCGTCCAGTGCCGCCATTGCCAGGTATCGCTGACCATGCATCGGCAGATCGGCCGGCTGGTCTGCCATTACTGCGGATACAGCCTGACCGCCAAAATTGTCTGTCCGTCCTGCGGCTCCGCCAGAATGGAAGGGTCCGGCCTGGGATCGGAACGGATAGAGCAGGAGGTGCGCCAGCTTCTTCCCCATGCCCGGGTGGCGCGCCTGGACAGCGATACCGTTTCCAGCCGGCGGAAGTATATCGAGATACTGCGCGCCGTTCATCAGCAGGATGTGGATGTCCTGGTCGGCACCCAGATGATCGCCAAGGGCCTGCATTTCCCCAATATGACCCTGGTCGGGGTGGTCTGGGCGGACAGCGGCCTGGGCATGCCCGATTTCAGGGCATCGGAACGGACATTCCAGCTGCTGGCCCAGGTGACGGGCAGGGCGGGGCGGGGTGACCAGCCCGGCACGGTGATCATCCAGACCTATCAGCCCGATCACTATGCCGTGCGCTGTGCCCAGCAGCACGATTATCAGGGTTTTTACGAGCGCGAGCTGGAAATGCGGCGGGAACTGCGCTACCCGCCCTTTTCACGGATGGTGAATATCAGGTTCAGCTCGGCCAGCGAAGCGAAAGTCAAGGAGTGCGCCGAAAAGGCGGGGGATTTTCTCCGGAAGCTGGCCGGGAGCGACGTCGAGGTCATGGGTCCGGCCCCGGCGCCGTTGGTCAGGATCAAAGACAGGACCAGGTGGCAGGTCATGCTCAAGAGCAGCCGCCTGAGCCGCCTCCACGAGTTGAGCGAGGCGCTGGCGGCCCATTCCGGCCGGCTCTGTCCCGGGAGCATCACCATGGGGCTGGATGTGGATCCGGAGAATATGATGTAGGGGATTCATGGGCAAAAAAATGCCCCGACTGGCAAGGAGGGGGGAGCCAGCCGGGGCAGGGGAAGGGGAAAAACCTTTTTGTTTGCTACAGGGGCCGCTGTAAACCGACAGGACCCGTTCCATCTAAGTCGTGGCCGAAACCGCGGCCACTTGTTTCCATATCCTGCATTATCCCTGCGCCCCGGGGAGCTGCTCCGACGGTCTGCATCCCTGTCAGGGCGATTGCGCCGGCCAGGGCCGCGCCAGGGATGATTTTTTTCGTTGCATTCCGTCGCATTTTGTCTGCTCCTTCGGGTCGGGTTGTTCGTTGTGCCTTCCTTATAGCGAATTGTGTGCCAATTTTATATTTTGCCTGACAACATGTTGGAATTGTTGGAATAAAATTCGTTACCGGAGAACCGGACAGGCCTGGAAGACTGTGTAGCCGGCAAATGTACCGGGTAATAAGTATCCAGCCGATTGCCGGGTTGGGTAATAATTACCCACCGCTGGGTCAGCGGGTGGATCATCCCCGGTTCACTG
Organism: Desulfobacteraceae bacterium; assembly: GCA_022837185.1. Classification (GTDB taxonomy): domain Bacteria; phylum Desulfobacterota; class Desulfobulbia; order Desulfobulbales; family Desulfobulbaceae; genus UBA10518. Next base: position 6,928 of record JALHJD010000083.1, on the reverse strand, counting down.
TCAACAGGTGCGGAAAGGAAAATCCGGGCACAAGCCCTGCGCCGGTCGACCCCTGAGAGTCTTTGCCGTTTGCCGAAACGCCGCGGGGGTTGCCGATTGGAAAAAAACGTACCATAAAGAGGAGCGGTGTGTTTTTTGCAGGAATTAACAGGCGACAAATGCGAATTAACCGGCACAGGCAATGAAAATTTTTCCCCGACCAAGAATATTTTATGTTTCCCCGTGGCTGCTCGCCGCGGCAACAGGCCTTCTTGTCCTGATTGTCGTTATTTTCACGCTGAATAATTACAAGCGGGAAAAGGAGCTCATGACCGAGGCGCTGCTGCAAAAGGCCACCACCCTGATCCGGATTTTGCATTCCGGGGCCAAGGCCTCCTATTTCAACGATCTCGGCAGGGGAATATGGAACCCTGATCCGTGGCCGGTCTACGTACAGCGGGTCATCGGCCATATCGCCGAAGATCCGGACGTCCGGCTGTTTGCCGTCATTGACGAGAAAGGAAGGATTGTGGTCCACAACAATCCGGCGATGACCGGCGGGCAGATGAACGGGGTCCTGCCGGCCGGTCCGGCTGCCCCGGACGGAAGGGTGCGGCTGCCGCAGTTCCAGGTCCTCACCACCCCGGATTCGGGGCGGATTTTCATTGTCGCTCGCCCTTTTATCCCTTTCCGGCCGCTTTCCAGGGTGGTGCCTCACGGGCTCGGCATGGGGCAGCAGGGTGGCGGACAGGCGGGGGGCATCATCCCCCATGCCGTTGAACCGCAGGTGCAGGAACGAGGTGAAGAACAGTTGAACCATTTTGCCGTTCTCGGCCTCGACATGCAGGAGTATGATCAGGCTTTGGGCCGGGTCAAGTTCCAGGCCCTGATTCTCTCCCTGATCATGCTGCTGGTCGGCGTCGGCGGCTGGCTTTCCCTGGCCGCGGTCCAGGGCTTCAGGGTTTCCCAGAAAACCCTTGGTGATATAAGGGCCTTTACGGCACTGCTGGTTGCCAAGCTGCCGGTGGGGATTATTGCCACCGACCAGGACGGACGCATAACGACCTGGAACAATGCCGCCACCGAAATGACGGATATCAAGGAAGCGGACGCCTTGGGAAAACTGCCCGAGGAAATCCTGCCGGAGGAATTTGCCGGGTTCTGCTCGCAGTCTGAAGAGACGGACACCGGAGGGGGGAACACGCAGGGGAGGGAAAGGGAACTGACGGTCACGGTTGACGGCAAAAAGCAGTTCCTGTTCTGCCACAGCATGGCGGTCCGCGACAAAAGGGGTGATTACAAGGGCCAGGTATTTCTCCTTTCAAACCTGACCGAGATCAAGGGGCTGGAAAAGGAGATGCGCGAACACGAACGGTTGGCGGCGGTGGGCAGGATGGCTGCCGGTGTGGCCCATGAAGTGCGCAACCCCCTGAGTTCGATCAAGGGGCTGGCGCTCCTTCTGAAGGGAAAGTTCGAGGCGGACAGCCGGGAGAGCGAAACCGCCGGACTGCTTATTCAGGAAGTGGAAAGGATGAACAGGACCATTTCCGAACTGCTCAGTTTCGCCCGGCCCGCCTCCCTGAACCTGAAGAAGGTCGCGCTGGGAGAAATTCTGGACGAAAACCTTCGCCTGATCGCGTCCGACACCCATGGCAACGGCATAACCACCAGCCTGCGGGTGGACAGCGACCTCAGGTCCGTAACAGCCGACCGGGACCGCCTCAACCAGGTGTTCATCAACCTGATGCTCAATGCCGTCCAGGCCATGGAAAAAGGCGGGGAGCTGGTGGTCACGGCGAAAAACAACGACAGGGATAAAACTGTGGCCGTGACCGTTCAGGATACCGGCAGCGGCATCGAGCCGGAGAACATGCCGCAGCTTTTCTACCCGTACTTCACGACCAAGCCGGGCGGTACGGGCATAGGCCTGGCCATTTCCCAGAAAATCATCAGCGACCACAAAGGGTCAATCAGGATCGACAGCGCTCCGGGACAGGGAACAACTGTGACTGTTGAACTGCCGTATTACCGGGAAGACAGTGACCGGCAGGCCTAACATTTTTTTGCGATGAGCTTTCGGAAATTCTTGTCCAGAAACTCGCATTCCCTCGGCGTCAGGTCAAAACGCAGTTCCGCCTCGCTGATAATGTCATCGCGGTTTCTCTCCGGATGATCCTGAACTGTTTCACTCAGCCAGCAGACCGCCTTCTTGAGATTGGCAGACATCCCCGGTACGGCTTGCACATCACCCATGGCTGTTCCTTCCAGATGCTTTATCGGTTGTCATTTCTCCCTTTTATACCTGCATCCGCTGTAAAAGGCCATCGCTATTTTGCCCGGCCTGGAGGTGCAGGGCACCCCTGCGGCGGAGTTGGCAGTTGGCAGTCGGCAGCGTGAAGTTTGAAGCCTGTCGGCTTGGGGTGCAGAGAGAAAGTAATAGAAGCGGGAAGCGGGGAGCATGAAGATGAAGTCGGGTAGGTTGGGGTGAGCCGGCGAACCCCAACGCAAACGCTTGGAATTGTTGGGGTTCGCTGGCTCACCCCAACCTACGGGCTGCGCGAGAGTTGGCAATTATCAGTCGGGTACGACCTTGCCCGGCCGCACCCAACTGCCACCTGCCAACTTTAAAACCCCCTTCTCCCAGGGGAGAAGGTGCCCGAAGGGCGGATGAGGGGTCCTGAAGCAACCGAAAGCCGTCAGGCTTCAATCCCCAAACTGCCAACTGCCGACTGCCAACTGCCGACTGCCGACTGCCGACTGCCGACTGCCGACTGCCGACTGCCGACTGCCGACTGCCAACTTTCCGAACCTTCCTCCCCACTATTCTCCGGCAACAGAGTGCCGCAGAACCAGTTCGTACGCCTTCTTATACGCAAACGCCGCCTCTTCGAAGCGCTCCTGATCCTCATGAATCCTGCCCAGGGTGTATACGGCGTTATAGTGCGCCGGGTTTGCTTCCAGGATCGCTGTTATATCCTTTTCCGCTTGCGCAAGCTGTCCCTTTCTGCGCAGGAGCTCGCCGCGGCAATGGGCGAGGGGCGAAGCAGGATCGATTACCGGTGCCTTGCCGATGGCCTCCTCGGCCAGGTCAAGCCGGTCCAGGCTGAGATATGTGCAGCTGAGCCGGAGGTGGACCTCGGGAAGCCCGGGATCAATTTCCACCGCCCTGACCAACTCCCGGGCGGCGGCATCCAATTGTCCCCGTTTCAGCATGACCAGTGCGAAGTCCAGATGCCGCCTGGCCGCTTTTTCTTCGGCCGTCGGCTCCCTCATTTCCGGCCTGAGTTCGGCCTCCACCTGTTCGGGTGTTTTTTCGCCCAGCATGATTTCAATTGCGCCGCGCAGCCGATCCTGCAGATCGCGGCTGTAGCCGAAGCCGGCCGCGGCCCTGCCGTTCCGGTCCACCAGCAGAACAGTGGGCAGCACGAACAGGCCCAGCGTCGCATAGGCCGTGTTGTCCCGGTCCAGATAGACTTCGGCCCGGCTGTCTGCCAGCTTGCGCACCCGATCAATATCGGCGGCACCATCTCCCTGGGCATTGACCGAGAGCAAACGTATGTTCCGTTCCCGCAGAAAAGGGGCGAGGTCCTCCACTGCCCGCAGCGCCGAGGCCGAATGTTCGATTTTTTCCGGCAGATCTGCGCCCCAGAAGACGGCGGCAAACGCCGTGCCCTTGAGGCCGGAAAACGATACGGTTTTGTTCGGATCGGCGAGACTTTGCAGGATCACATCCGGCACCGGGTCGCCTTCGACGAATTCCCTGAACGGAAAGGCCTCGGCCCGGAGGGTGCTGATACCGAAAGCAACAAGAGCCAGGACAATGATCAGCCCGGCAAAGGATGGCAGAGATCGCAGCATAATCACCTTTTCAGCTCAGAAAAATTGACGGTAAGGCCTCCAGCGACCGGAATTCCGTGAGTTGCAAAGTGGCCGTTTTGTACCACATCATCAACAAAATGAGAAGAAGCCATTCCCAAACAGAGGGAAAATTCGAGCTATTGGCACGATGTCCGGAACCTTGAGCTCCAAACTCTGGACTCCGCTCTTCATCCTGCCCTCCCTGAAAATCTTGCGTTTAATCACTTGGCATGATTAAATATTTTTACAGATTTTTTTCTTATACCATTGCTGACCAGGGAAGAAATTCATGAAATCGCGCCAGGAAATACTGGATATTTTGACAAATCATCTGGAGCAGATCAAAAAAAAAATACGGGGTCGAAAAAATCGGAGTGTTCGGTTCTGTTGTTCGGAGCGAACATTCGGATGCAAGCGATATTGATCTCCTGGTGGAGTTTTCCCGGCCAACCGGAATGGTGCAATTTATCCGACTTGAAGAGGAATTGCAGGGGCTGTTAGGGGCCAGGGTAGATCTGGTTACGCAAAAGGCATTAAAAAAACACATAGGCCGACAAATTTTACGTGAAGTCCAATATGTCAACTAATCGTGACATAAGAGATTATTTGCTGGATATCCGTGATGCTGTCAACGATATCAGGGCTTTTGTCGCGGGCATGACCTTTGATGAGTTCTTGAAGGATAGAAAGACAATCCACGAAGAAATCTCAAGAACCCGTAATTGCCTTGTGGGGTAGGTTGGTGGTGAGCCTCGCGAACCCCAACAATTCCCATCGGTTGCGTTGGGCTTCGCCAAGCTCAGCCCAATTTCCCTGCCGATCCCAACTTTGGACTGCCCCTGCGTATTCTCCCCCTCATCCGCCCCTTCGGGGCACCTTCTCCCCCGGGAGAAGGATGTTTTATCCACTCTCCAAGGGAGGGTAAGCGAACGCAGTGAGACTCCGTGAGGGTGGCCAGGGGCCGGGTGAGGGGCTCTTTAACCCCACAAGCCGCCAGGCTTCGAACTTCACGCTGCCGACTGCCGACTGCCAACTGCCAACTGCCAACTCCAACCACGGTGATGTTCCTTGACCATTACCAATGCTTTATGTAAAAATACCATAAATATATGTTTTTCCCGGGTTGACCGGAAAATTCCTGAGCGTTCGAGGTACCTCCATATGCAGCGCGCCCCATTCACCCCTGTTCTTCCTTTTCTTTGCATTCTGTTCCTTTTCCTGCTCATGGCTCCCTGGTGCCGGTCCGCGGAATCCACGGCGGATGTCCCGGCGGACGCAGCCCTGAAGGAAGACATCCGCAGGCAGATCCTGGGCGGAGAGGCGGCAAAGCCGCCTGACGAGGAATACAGGATCGGGCATCGGGATATCATCCATGTCAGCATCTACGGAGAGGGATCGATGGCCGCCGGCGAAGGGATACAGCCCGAATCAGGTATTGCGGGGGGCCAGGGCCCATCCGGCACTGCCGGGGCCGGTTTTATTCGGGGGCGCGACAGGGGCATCGAGGTGCGCATCGACGGCCGAGCTTCGCTGCGCCATATCGGCGACGTCTCGGTTGTCGGCATGACCCTGACGCAGCTCGCCGACTACCTGAAAAAACTGTACAGCACGATTTACGACAACCCGGTGGTGACCGTCACCCTGGTCCAGAGCAACAGCCAGCAATACACGGTCATGGGCCAGGTGGCCACTCCCGGGCTCTATCACCTTGATTTCCCCCTCACCATTGTACGCGCCGTGGCCCGGGCCGGAGGATTTACCGAATGGGCCAAGAATCAGATCACGGTGATCAGGCAGCAGGAAGCCGGCGGCCAGACGTTCAAATTTGATTACGGCGATTTTCTCAAGGGCAAAGACCTGGAAAAAAATATCATCATCGCCCCCGGCGATGTCATCGTGGTCCATTAAAAATTCAAGGCCAAGGGAGGGGATGAATCATGATTGTCAACGGAACGGTACGCTTTGCAGCTATCCTTGCCGGCGTGATTCTTGCGTTCAGTGCCGGTGCCTCGGATGCGCGGCAGACTGTTGTCATCGGCTCCCTGGGCATGGGATACGATTTCTGGGACAGGTCGTATGACAACGAGGGCGACGAAAGGCTGACCGTAGACGAGGATGAAGGGGACAGGAGGGACTGGCGCGTTTGGCCGGAAATCGAATTGCAGTCCCTGGGAATACATGATTCGCTGTCCCTGCGGTACGCGCCGGTATTGACATATGACGATCTGCTGTCCACCACTGATGTCGACCATTATCTGACCCTGACCGGTGAACGATCCTTGACCCGGCAATGGACTGTTTCCCTTGCCGACAGCTTTGTCCTTTCCAGCGACCCGACCAGGTACAGCGACCCATTTTTCAGCCCCACGCGGATAGAGCCCACGGAGGCCCCGGAAGATCAGGCGCAGCCGGCGCAGATCGAGACTGCTCCGGATGAAATCTCCCAGAACATCGGCAGGAGAAGGTACTGGAGCAACGATCTTGCCATGAGGACCACATACACGTATGCGCCGGACAGCGACGTCGGGATCGGCTACGGGTTCAGGGTACTGCGCAATGAATCCAGTGACGAGGAAATTACCGCTGAATACGACGAATATGACCGGCATGAATTTTCCGGCATATGGTCATACAGGTTCACCCCGGCCTGGCGGACGGCATGGGATCTCAGTTATATCAAGGGGTTGTATGATGATGTCGAAGTAGATGCACCCCCGGAATTCATCGATCCGGGAGCTGTCCCGGAAAACTTTTTCGTTTCACGGGACCTGGAGGAGTACCGGGCGGATGTCGGCCTTGATTACACGAGGAGCGTCAGTGACTCCTTCCCCTTCCTGTATCGTCTGCGCGGCACCGAGTACGAAGATTTCCGCCAGGATATCTGGGCCCACCAGGTCTCAGCCGGGTGGGATCATGCCTTTGATTCGCGGACCCGCATGATGATCGGCGCCGGCCCCTCCTATGTCGAGGCCGAGGGCCTGGACGAGGAATGGGGATACAACGCCTACCTGGGTTTCAGCAGAGCTTATCAGCACGGGGATATCAGCGCCCTGGTCAATAAACGATATGAACCGCGCAATTTCACCGGAGA
>JALHJD010000415.1 GCA_022837185.1 Desulfobacteraceae bacterium | reverse complement strand
GCACCGGACCGATCGCCCGGCAGGGTCCGCACCACGGCGCCCAGAAATCCACCAGCACCGGCCCGGCTTCCTCTAAAACCGTCGCCGAAAAATTCCGATCATCCGCGTGTTTAGCAAATTCATTGGTACTCATCTCTTTCTCCTCCGATATTTTATTTGGTCTCTTTTATTGTTTATGGTAAAAATTTCCCGTCCACGATCACAGGAATACAGGATCCTTTCGTCCGCGTCATTGATCTGGATCAACGCCGGAGCTTATTTTATGGACATTGTACGACATCTTAAAACGGTTGATCTTTTTCAGGGAGTGTCGCCGGAAAACCTGCGTCTGCTGGCGGCGCAGGCGCTGTATCGAAAATATCCCGCCCAGGAAATCATCATCGGCGAGGCGGATCCGATCAAGTCATTCTACGTGGTGCTCACGGGAAGGCTGAAGCTTTACAAAAGCTCGCCGGAAGGCAAGGAGCAGACGATCCAGCTTTTGGGGCCGGGCGATCCCTTTGGATTGTGCACGGCGTTTGCCACCGACGCCTTTCCGGCCAGCGCCATGACCCTTGAGGAAAGCTCCGTCATTTTAATTCCCGGAGCGCTCATGGAAAGCACGGCTCTGAAAGAGCCCAAACTGCTGCTCAATATCATTCAAATCCTGTCCCGGCGCCTCAAGGATTCCATGACGCTCATCGAATCGCTGGCGCTCAAGGAAATTCCGGGAAGGCTCGCCTCGTTCCTGCTGCATTCGCTGGCGCAGTCGCACGGGGAGACCGACCGCCTGGAGCTGGCCATCACACAGCGCGAACTGGCCAAGATCCTCGGCGCCACGCCCGAAGCGCTTTCCCGGGCGCTGCGCAAACTGGCCGACGACGGCATTCTCCGGGCGTCAGGCCGCACACTCCGCATTCTCGACCGCGGCGCCCTTGGCGATCTCGCGGAAGGAAACGGATAACCGGAGGCGGAAAGATTGCCTTTTGCGCAACACACCTCGTTTGTGACCGGATTTTGGTTTGGCCGCCCGCGCCTGATAAATTTTGCCGCAGCATTCAGGCGGCTTACCGGAACAGGCCGGCGATTTCCCGCGCGTAGAGTCTGTTCACCTCGGCGCGCTTCAACTCCTGCTTGGCGGATAGCTCGCGCGGGGCCTCGAACGGCCGGGTGAGCAGCGCAAAGGCGCGAATGCGTTCATAGGATTGAAAGCCGTGGCGCGCATTCACCTGCCCGTCGATCGCCTCGCGGTACAGGTTCAGCACCGCTGCATTCCGGACGAGTTCTTCGATGCTGTCGTCCCGGATGGCGTTTTCCCGGGCATACTGCCTGACAAATGCAATGTTCGGAACGATCAGCGCGCCTAAGTGTTTTTGATCCTGGCCGACGACAACGGCGGTGTCGATGAGCGGCGAGTAAGCCAGATGCTTTTCGATGGGCGCCGGCTCGATGTTTTTGCCGCTCAGAAGAACGATCGTATCCTTTTTCCGCCCGACAATCGCCAGCGCTCCGTCGTG
>JALHJD010000082.1 GCA_022837185.1 Desulfobacteraceae bacterium | reverse complement strand
GGTATTGCCAAGCTCGTAACAGTTGCCGGGATCGACGACTCCACATTGCTTCATCACGTTTTTGGACCAGGAATTCAGCCTGAACTGCCTGTGCTCCGCGTCATAGAAATAGATGTAGCCGATCTTGCTCCCGGTCAGCTCGATGGCCTTGTCCAGGGCGTAGTCGAGGAAGTCCTGCACCCCCTGGGCGCGAAACTGCAGGATGTCGACCATGGCCTTCAGCCGTAGGGCACTGCGCCGGATGCGCTCCTCCGTTTCCTTGTGCTCGGTGATGTCCTGGACCGTGGCGAAGATGACCGGCTTTTTTCCCGGCTGGTGCAGGATCCTGCCGACGGTGCGCACGTACAGGGCCTCGCCGTCATTGCGGATCACCCGGTACTCGAAGGGCGGCAGTTCGTCGCTGCCCGAGGCGATGCCGTCGTTCAGCCATCGGCTCACCCGCTCCCGGTCGTCCGGATGGAGAATTATCGAATCGACAAGGTCATAGTCGATGTGTTCAGAGGCCTCGTAGCCGAGCATTTCATACAAGGGGCCGGAGCAGGTGACCTTTCCGGTCTCCACGTCCCAGAACAGATCGCCCACTTTTGTCAGCCGCTGGGCCTCGAGCAGCTTGGCCGAACTGTCGAGAAGTTCCTTCTCGGTCAGCTGCACGGCCGGAGCAGGACCCTGCCCGGTGCTTTGATTATGCATGGTCACCCTTTTTATTCTTCATCATCATGTCATGCTCATAAGGGGGCAGGCCGTGGCGTGGGCTTGGGCAGCCCGGGCCCAGGGAGAAATGAGCGGAAATCGGCTTCTTTCACGCACATGGAAAGAGAAAGGAAACAGAAAAATTGCAGGCCGGAAAACTGCTTCCGGGATCACTCCAGCGGAGTGAACAACGGGGAAGTGATGAAAATTCCGATTCTTTCCGAGGGGACGACGTCTAAATTAGATAAAATTTGTACTACTTTCATGGCAAATTAAGGCTAAAAATCAGTTCTCTTTCATACTTTTAATACATAGCCCAAATCACCCAGAAAAGTCAAGCCCCAGGGACGCTATTGACTAAGTTGACTAAATCCGGCAGGCGGCGGCAGTCGGCAGGCCTTGAGGTTGCTACGCAGGGGTATGTGGGGTTTTGAGGTCACAGGTTGGGGTGAACCTGGGAACCTCAACAGTTCCAAACGGTTACGTTGAGGTTCGCGAAACTCACCCCAACCTCGAACCTCGCACCTCGAACCTCGCACCTCTTTCCTCGAACCGTAAACCGCGCGCAGCGCCCCTTCGCGTCAGCGAAATTATGCCATGAAGACCTTGCCGCCGGTGTTCTTGCCGGCGAAGACGTTCCTGGTGTCGACGATCAGGCGGGCGTGCTCGAGGATGAAATCATAGTTGTACGACGAATGATCGGTGGCCACCAGCACGCAGTCCGCGGCGAGCAGGACTCCCTCGGAGAGTTCCGTGCTGGCCAGGTCGAAATCGTATTTGCGGCTCGGCCGGAGCTTGGGGATATGGGGGTCGTTGTAGCTGATCCTTGCTCCCTTGTTCTGCAGGATTTCCATCAATTTGTAGGACGGAGATTCCCGGTCATCATCCACATCCTTCTTGTACGCCACTCCCAGCATCAGGATCTTGGCCCCCTTGAGGGATTTGCCATGCTCATTGAGGGCGTCCATGACCCGCTGGACAACGAAGTAGGGCATGTTGGAGTTGACCTCGCCGGCCAGCTCGATAAAGCGGGTGGGAATGTCGAATTCCCTGGCCTTGGAGGTCAGGTAGAACGGATCGATGGGGATGCAGTGACCGCCCAGGCCGGGTCCGGGATAGAAGGGCATATAGCCGAAAGGCTTGGTGGACGCGGCCCGGATCACCTCCCAGACATCGATGCCCATGGTCAGGCAGAGCACCTTGAGTTCGTTGACCAGGGCAATGTTGACGCTGCGGAAGATGTTTTCCAGCAGCTTGGTCAGTTCCGCGGTCTGGGTGGAGGAAACGGGGACGACCTGCTTCATGGCCACGGCGTACAGGGCGGCGGCGATATCGGTGCAGCGGGGGTCAATGCCGCCGACCACCTTGGGGATGTCGGCGGTGCCGAAATTGGGGTTGCCCGGGTCTTCCCGCTCCGGCGAAAAGGCCAGGGCGAAATCAAGGCCGGCCTCCAGGCCGCTCCGTTCCAGAATCGGCTTGAGCACTTCCACGGTGGTCCCCGGATAAGTTGTGCTCTCCAGCACCACCAGCTGTCCCAGCCGCAGGACCTCGGCAATGGCCCGGCCGGTGGCCTCGATGTACTGCAGGTCCGGCTCCCGGTTCCTGGTCAGCGGCGTGGGGACGCAGATCAGCAGCGCGTCGGGCTCGTTGAGGCGGCTGAAGTCGCTGGTGGCCGAAAAGCTGCCGTCGGTCGTGTATCCGGCCAGTTCATCGGCCGGGATATGCTTGATATAGCTTTTCCCCTGGGCAAGGGCCTCAATTTTGGTCTGATCAAGATCGAAGCCGATGACCCTGACCCCCTTGCGGAGGAAGGTGAGGCTGAGAGGGAGGCCCACGTAGCCCAGGCCTATGACGCCAAGGGTCAGGGATCGGTCGGTGATTTTCTCTTCCAGTTTATCCAGGGGGTTCATGGGCTCTCCTCGGGTTGTCAGTCATGTTCTTTTTTCCGGGCCGTCGCTCCCCTCGGGGGAACAAATGATAATACCACATCAGGCCAGCAATGAACAGCCCTGAGGAGGGACGCTATTGACTGAGTTGACTTTCCCGCGTTGCTGCCCACTTCCCCTTGGCGGCACCAGCGACTGACCCGGAGCTGCAATTGCAAATCTGCAGCGGGGGAAGGCTGATGGAAAGATCATCCGGGGGGCATGCGCGGATTTCACTCAAAATCTGCACCACCAGAATGACTTGGAGCCGGAAAATCCGGGCAGGGACACATCCTCTGTCCGTTTTTCGGCGGAAGAGGCAGGTCGGACAAGGAAACAGCCGGGTTTGTCAACGTAGTCAATTACGTCCCCGGGAGAGGGACTTGCTCACCGCCGAGGTGGAGATGCCGAGGCGGCGGGCTGTGGACGCCAGGGTCATGCCCTCCTCCTCGACCAGGAGGCGGATAAGTTGTTTTCTGAGCCGGGTCACCGGGCCCCTCCTGCTGCCGGCCCGCAGCTCCCGGTCGTCGACCTTCTCCCTTGCGCATGCTTCCTGGATCAGCCGTTCCACCCGTTCTTTGCGCCCGAAAAGAGAAAATTGGCGACGGGCGCGGTGGTCGGCCTCCCGCAGGACCCGACGGGTAAAATCATCGGTGCCCAGTATGCGGTCATCGGCAAACTCCCCTTCGTCCTCCCTCCGCAAGGATCGCACCTCAAACCAGCCGCCGCCCGATCGGACCAGCCTGCCATCCGCAAGTTCCAGCAACCCCCCCTGCTTCACCCCTTGAGCCAGGAAATTGCGATACCGCCGGCGCGCCGCCGTCCCGGTCCTGCCAAAGCGGGACAGGACATACCCGCAGTCCTGCCATTCCGCCTGGCGCCGATTCATTAACACCCCGTGGCCGCACCATGCATACCGCTCCAGTTCGTTCAGGTCGGCAACCAGGCCGGCGCGCAGCGGATTGAGATGAATGTAGCGGATCAGTTCCTGAAAATAGACTTCTTCCTGGCAGATAATGGACTTGTAGCGGTTCTGAAAAAGATGCCCCTGGCGCTGATGGCGCTTGTTGTAGCGGATGGCGTAGCCGGTCAGCAACCGCCGCATGTACAAGGATATTCCGGCATCGCTGCTGCGCAGAAGGATATGGGCATGATTGGGCAGCAAGGCCCAGGCATAGATGCCGGTACCGCTGTCAAGGGCGAGTTCCCCCATGCGGTTGACAAAATCGGCCCGATCGGCTTCGTCGGCGACGATCCGGCGTTTTTCAATGCCCCGCACCATGACATGGTGCAGGGTCCCTGGGGCATCCAGTCTCGCCTGGCGGGGCATGCTCTCCTCCTTTTGGTGTTGTTGGGCCGGAAAAACGGGCCGAGTTTGTCAACTTAGTCAATAGCGTCCCTGTAGAGTTCGATTTCCCGGGTCAGGGCTTCGGGGGGCATTTGTTCGAAGGGTTGGCGGCAGAAGCGCAGTTTGATCAGGTAGCGGCCGGCGGGCAGGTCGGCGGGGAGGGTCGCGGTGAGGAAACGGGCGGCTTTCCGGTCGGCGATTATCCGGCAGTCCGGGCTGCCTTCTGCGCCAATGGGCATCTCGGCAACCGGTTCTTCCGGGGCGCGGACGTCATAGAGCAAGGCCTCCGGGACAATGCCGAAACCGAAGGTGCTGATCCCGGAAAGGGAGAGGCGTATGCGCGCCCGCCGGGGGTAGCGGTCGAAGTCGGTGGACAGGTAGACATGGCGATTGTAATCGGGCTCGGGGCTGCCGGTGCCCGATGTCGCCGCTTCCCAGAAACGGGGGCGTGCGGCGTCGAGGTGAATGGTATCGCCCCCGTAGTGGCCGACCCCGCAGCAGTTTTCCGCCCTGACGATCTCCCAGAGTTCCTTGCCGTCCACCCCTTCAATCCGGAAATCCAGGGCCAGGGCGTCCATGTGGGTGCTCGTCCGGGCCACGTTGCCCCCCCGGCGGCGGAGCCGGTCGTTGTACTCCGGGCTGCGGTAGCCGGACTCGATGATGATCTGTCGGCCGGGGGCGGCCCGGTCGGCAAAATGGCTGAGCATGAACAGCAGCCGGGGGGAAATGTGGTCACCCATGGTTGCGGCGGGATAGCCGAACACCCGGTCGACCTCGGCAAAGGCCTCGTCGTTGAGCGAACCGTCCGCGTTGAGGAGGCTGACCCGGGCTTCCTCGCCGTTGCGGAGGTTCTTGAGATGGAGGTTGCCACTGCCCATCAGGAAAAAGGGTAATTCCGGCCGTCCGGCCCCGGCGTCTGCGCCGGCAAGGACCGCCAGGGCGGACAGCATCACAGTTGCCCTCTTAAGGATTGACAGGCCTTTTTTTCTCATTCGGGGACTCCCCTGGATTTGATCCGCCCTCCCCGCCGGGTTGCGGGCCCGGGCCGGTTTTCCTTCCCTGTATACACCCCTGCCGGGGGAAAGGCCATCTTTTTGCCGTCCCCGCCCCCGATCATCACCGGGAAGGCAACCGCGGAGCCGTCGCTGTCATAGAGTCCCTGCCGCAGTTGCGGATAGGCGACTTCGATGCCCGATATGGTGCTCGTCAGGTCATAGCCGAGGAGCGCCACCCCATGGTCGCTGTTGTTGCTCAGCAGAATTTCGTACCGCAGGGTCATCAGGAAGGACGACGCGGGCAGAAAGACCCTGAGCTGCGCCGCATACCCCGAGAGGACCGGGCTGACCGCAATGGCGACATCCTCGTTCCCTTTTTTCAGCTCATTGAGATACAGCGAATAGTAGGAGATGAAAAGGAGGAAAACAATGGCGGTAACGAACAGGGCAAAAAGGAAATGCTTCAGCTTCTCCGCCGCCGGCATGGGGCTCGGGCTCGGCCCCGGCCGCCGGTGCCGGTCCCTTCTTCCTCTGCCGGACGCCACTTCCCAAGGCGTCTTGGGCCTGTATTTTTCCGGCATATCTCCCCTGTCCCGCCTGTTCACTCCGTTTTCGCGCCGGAAGCAGGCGCTGCCGGGCGGTGCGGCTGCTTTTCAAAATGAGCAGCCGGCGGCAAGTGCGTCCCGGGCGGGGCGCTTCAGTATTTCATGTAATGAAACGGCTCGATATCGGCCATGGCCTGGGACGACAGGATCTCAAACCCGGCCTTCTTCAGCAGTTCCCTGACCCGGGCCGTGTCGGCGACCTCGAGCACGAACACCGCCCGCACCCTGCTCTCGATCACAAAGCCATAGGCGTTCTCGATGTTGACCCGCTCCGTGGCGAGAAACTGCGCCAGCTTGTCCAGCCCGCCCGGCTGGTCGGTGATCAGGACCGCCACCACCTCCCTGAGCTCGGCCTCGACGCCCTCCCGGTTCAGGACCTTTTTCGCCCGTTCCGGGTCATCGACAATCAGGTTGAAAAAACCCCGTTCGCCAAAGGAGGATATGGTGGTGGCCCTGATGTTTAATTTCTCGCGGGACAGCACGCCGGTCACCCGGGCCAGCACGCCCGGCTGGTTTTCCGCGGGTATTCGCACCTGATAGGCTTTCATGAATCTCTTCCTTTGCTTGGTTGATTGTGGAGGACGGGGCGGTGCATATGTGCTTGCAACTTGCAGCTAAATACCATAAACTGCCCCTGATTTACGTATTTTTCCGGAAGCCGCGTTCCCCTTTCTCGCCGCTCCGCGTATCCGCATAATACCCTTTTGGATGGAGGAACACATGAAAAAATCTGCCGCCCTCTTTTTCGCGCTTGCTTCTTTCATTATACTGCAGGCCCCCGCCCCTGTTCAAGCCGCCGATGCGGTCAAGCTCACCTACAGCATCTTCTTCCCCCCGGCGCACGGCCAGGCGGAAGCCGGCACGGCCTGGGCCAGGGAAATTGAAAAACGCTCCGACGGCCGCGTCAGGATCGATGTGTTCGCCGGCGGCACGCTGACCCCGGCCCCCGAGGTCTATGACGGGGTGGTCAACGGCATCTCCGACATCGGCATGTCCTGCTTCGCCTACACCCGCGGCCGTTTCCCCATCATGGAGGCCCTTGACCTCCCCGTGGGCTACCCCTCCGGCAAGGTGGCCACCCTGGTTGCCAACGATTTTTACAAGGCCATGAAGCCCCCGTCGCTTGACGAGGTCAAGGTCCTCTACCTGCACGCCCACGGCCCCGGCCTGCTGCACACCAAGAAGCCCGTCAGCAGAATGGAAGACCTGAAGGGCATGAAAATCCGCTCGACCGGCTTCAGCGCCAAAGTCACCGAGGCCCTGGGCGCCACCCCGGTCGCCATGCCCCAGGGCGAAACCTACGAGGCCCTGCAGCGGGGCGTTGCCGACGGCACGTTCACGCCCATAGAGACCCTGAAAGGCTGGAAACAGGCCGAAGTGGTCAAGTACACCACGGATACCCCCGATATCGGCTACACCACGGCCATGTTCGTGGTCATGAACCTGAACAAATGGAACGCGCTGCCCGATGATCTCAAACAGGTTTT
The DNA here is from genome assembly GCA_022837185.1 of Desulfobacteraceae bacterium. Lineage (GTDB taxonomy): Bacteria > Desulfobacterota > Desulfobulbia > Desulfobulbales > Desulfobulbaceae > UBA10518. The sequence goes on along the minus strand of JALHJD010000082.1, from coordinate 3,279 downwards.
TGCGGATGTCAGCGCCGAGTGGATCGACAGGCACGGCGATGCCTGGGATGCCCTTGACCAGGAAGGCAGGGACTACGCCCTGAGCCTGAACAATGAAATCGTCACCCTGCCGGCCGAGGAAAATCAGCGCTGGGTGGAGGCGGTCGCGCCGGTCATCGACAGCTACATAAGCAGCGCCAATGAAAAGGGGCTCCCCGGCGACAGGGCCATCGCCGAGATCCGGCGGCTGCTCAAGGAACACGGGCAAAAATAATCCCCGACCGCCGGCGGGGCCGCGGACCGGCCCCCCGCAGCCCCGCCGCGTGCGCAAAACCCGCGAAACCCTGGTGGCTCAATGACACGCCTGGAAAAAAACATCATCGCAACCGCCGAAAAGGCAAACTGGATAGCCGCGGCGGCCCTGATCCTCATGATGCTGCTCACGACCCTGGATGTCGTGCTGCGCCTGTTCAAGAATTCCATCCCCGGCACCTATGAAATCATCGGTCTCCTCGGCGCGGTGGTTGCCTCCTTTGCCCTGGGGTACACCTCGGTTGAAAAAGGCCACATCGCCGTCGATTTCCTCGTCATGCGCTTTTCCCCCAGGGTGCAGGCGCTGGCCGGCGCGGTCAACGCCCTGGTCGCCGCCGTCCTGTTCGGCCTGATCACCTGGCAGTCCCTGCTCTACGCCGTCGACCTGATGAAAAAGGGCCAGGTCACCCTGACCGTGCAGCTGCCCATCTATCCCTTTGTTTTCGGCATCGCCGCGGGCTGCGGCCTGCTGGCCCTGGTGCTGGCGGTCGAGTTCCTTCACGACATCCGCACGTACCGCGATCTGCGGCGATCTTGACCGGTCTCCCGGCAATGTCCCTTTCCCTCTGCCCTGAAAGAAGAATATGTCGCCAACGGTAATCGGTCTCATCGGCATCGCCGCCCTGACCGTCTTCATTTTTTCGCGCATGCCCATCGGCTTTGTCATGGCCATCATCGGTGTGATCGGTTTTGCCTCCATCGTCAACTGGAACGCCGCCCTCAACATGCTGGCCAAGGATTTTTTCTCCACCTTCAATTCCTACAGCCTCACGGTCGTGCCCCTGTTCGTGCTCATGGGCCAGATTGCCTATCATTCCGGGCTGAGCAGGCGGCTGTTTGCCGCGGCCTATAAATTCATCGGCCACCTGCCGGGCGGACTTGCCATCGCCACCGTGGGAGCCTGTTCGCTGTTCGCCGCCATCTGCGGCTCGACCAACGCCACCGCCGCCACCATGGGCGCCACGACCCTGCCCGAAATGAAACGCTACAACTACAAGCCGGATCTCGCCACCGGAGTGGTGGCCTCGGCCGGCAGTCTGGGCATCCTCATCCCGCCCAGCGTCATTTTCATCCTCTACGGCATCATGACCGAGCAGTCCATCGGCAAACTGTTCATGGCCGGGGTAATCCCCGGCCTGCTGCTGGCTGTGCTGTTCACCTCGACCATTCTCATCTGGGCTGCCCTGCGCCCGGAAATCGGGCCGCCGGGGCCCCGGGCCTCGTGGCGGGAGCGCCTGGTTTCCCTGGGCGGGACCGTTGAAACGCTGCTGCTGTTTTTGGGGGTCATGGGCGGGCTTTTCGCGGGGATTTTCACCCCGACGGAAGGCGGGGCCATCGGCGCCTTCGGCACCCTGGTGTTCGCCGTTCTGCGGCGCTCCATCAGCTGGCGGGGGATCGTGCAGGCCCTGTTCGAGACAACGCGCATTTCCTGCATGATCCTGGTGATAGTGGCCGGGGCAACGGTCTTCGGCCACTTTCTCGCCATCTCCCGCATCCCCCATGATATCGCGAGCTGGATCACCGGGCTCAATCTCCCGGACGCCGTGATCATGCTCATGATCGTGCTGGTGTACCTCTTCGGCGGCTGCTTTATCGACGCCCTGGCGCTCATCATGCTGACCGTGCCGATTTTCTATCCCGTGGTCATCGGGCTGGGCTTCGATCCGATCTGGTTCGGCGTCCTCATCGTGCTGGTGACGCAGATGGGGGTCATAACCCCGCCGGTGGGCGCCAATGTCTATGTCGTCAGCGGCGTTGCCCGCGATGTGCCCCTTGAGGTTATTTTCCGGGGCTGCATTCCTTTCCTGATCGCGCTCGTGGCGTTGACCCTGCTGCTGGTCTTCGTGCCGCAGATTGCCCTGTGGCTCCCGGAAAGGCTGCACTGAAGCAGGACTGGAGGAGGAACCCCATGACACTGCGAACAGGCCGGCGAAAATACTATGACATTTTCTCCCATTTTTACGACGCCTTCATCCGCATGCATTCCCGCCGGGCCGAGGACGACACACGGAAATTCCTGGTCGACGCCGCTCACCTGGAGAACAGGGCGGCCCCCCGCATCCTGGATATCTGCTGCGGGACCGGGTCGGTGATCCTGGCCTTCGCGGGGCGCTTTCCGCAGGCAACGGCGGTGGGCCTGGATTTTTCTCCCGGCATGCTGCGCAAGGCTCGGGAAAAAAACAGCGGCGGCCGGGTCGTTTTCGTCGAGGCGGATGCGGCGGAGCTGCCTTTTGTGGACGGCAGTTTTGACGCGGTGACCTGCTCCCACGCCCTCTACGAGCTGAAGGGCTCTGTCCGGCAAAGGGCCCTGCGCGAAATGCAGCGGGTGGTCCACCCCGACGGCCTGGTGCTGCTCATGGAGCACGAAGTCCCCCGCCACCCGCTGGTCAAACTCCTGTTTTACATCAGGATGCTTTCCATGGGCGCAAAGGACGCCCGGGAATTCCTGAAGGGTGGGCTTGAACACCTCCGGCGGATATTTTCCCGGGTCGATCTGAGCCATTCCCCCACCGGCAAATCCAAACTGATGAGCTGCAGAAAGTGAACCGGTTCCGTCATCGCCCGCTCTTACCGGAGTCGGCAGTCATGAGTCGGCAGTTGGCAGTCCGGAGTCTGGGGCCTTGCGGCTTGTCGGCCTGCAACAACTGACAGGCCGACAGTCTAAAAAGCTGATGCTCACTTGTTCTCAACCGGATCGAACTCTGATCGGAACAGTGGAGGGGGGTCTTTTGCGGGTTTAAATTGTGCAATCTCTGCCTGATCTATCGGTATGTTATTCACGGGTCTTGCGCCCCACAGGCGCAATAGATCAATTTTACGGAATACTTGTTGGAGCCAGCCATGCGCACGTTTATAGCCGACCTGTTCGGAAAGTCGCCTTTCCGCCCTATCGTCGAACACAGCAAAAAGGTGCATGAATGCGTTGAACTGCTGTGGCCTCTCATGGAGACCCTTGTCAACGAGGACTTCGACCAGCTCAAGAGCCTC
>JALHJD010000414.1 GCA_022837185.1 Desulfobacteraceae bacterium | reverse complement strand
CCTGCGGGGCACCTTCTCCCCCGGGAGAAGGGTGTTGAAAAGTTGGCAGCCATCAGGCGGCAGTCGGCAGTTTGGAACTTGAAGCCTGCCGGCTTGCACAAAGGGGTACATAACCACCGGGGTGGGTGAGCCAAGGGGTGACATTATCCGGGCAATCATCCTGGTCTTCATGTGAGGAGTGTATGCTGGGGAAAATAAAGGCGGCAATTGTGCGCAAGCTGGTCCGGTTATTCCGGACCGCCCTCCATGACGGGGAGGTGCGGGATGATGTCCGCGCCATCGCCACGGAACTGCTCGGTGATCCGACCGTCAGGCTGCACGTGAACGGGCTTCTGCGGCAGGCCATGGCCGACGGCGCCGTCCGCGCCGGGGTTGGGGAAATGACCGCGGCGGTGCTCAGTGATGAACGGGTCGGCGGGGAGGTGTGGAAGAAGTGCAACATCCGGCCGTCGGCCGAGGAGTTCAGCTACGCCTTTATTCCCAACAGCGTCAAGGACGAGATCTACCGGGCCGCCGTCAGGGAATCGGCCCGGTTCGCCATGGAGCACATGGGCGACGTCAGGGGGCTTGACACCCCCTTCGATGTCCTGAGCCATTGCCTGGGCCAGGTCGGGACCGAAGGCCTGTATATGGAATTCGGGGTCTATTCCGGCACGACCATCAACCACATCGCCGCCAGAGCCGGCAGGACCGTGCACGGCTTCGATTCCTTCGAAGGGCTGCCGGAACAGTGGGGCAGCGTACCGGCCGGCAAGTTCGCCCGCCATGGTGATCTGCCCGAGGTCCGGGACAACGTTGAACTGCACGTGGGCTGGTTTGAAGACACCCTGCCGAAGTTCCTGGAGGCGCATGATGAGCCCGCCGCGTTCCTCCATGTCGACTCCGACCTGTATTCGTCGGCCAGGACCATTCTGACCGCCCTGCAGCCGCGGATCGTTTCGGGTACGGTCATTGTCTTCGACGAATTTTTCAACTACCCGGGCTGGCAGGAGCACGAGTACAGGGCTTTCAGCGAGTTCATCGCCGCCTCCGGATGCTCCTTCAGGTATATCGGCTACGCCAACCGGGGATTCTCGGTGGGAGTGCAGATCACCGGCGGGGATTGATGTTTCCCGCGCACAGAAAGGCAGCCGGTGATTTTTATTGCCAACAGACGGCAAAGGATTTACAACCACGACCCCGGTTACGGCGGCAGAACGAATAAGCTCCGCAGCGGAGCAGGATAGAGAATTCCATGCCTAAGGTTTCAGTCATCATCCCCGCGTACAATCATGAGCGGTTTGTCGGCGCCGCCGTCGAGAGCGTCCTGGACCAGTCCCACCGCAATATCGAATTGATCGTCATCAACGACGGGTCAACGGACCGGACCGGCGACGTGGTCCAGTCCTACAGGGACGACAGGCTCACCTACCTGTATCAGGACAACCGGGACGCCTACAACACCATCAACCGCGGCCTGTCCCTGGCAACCGGCGAGTATGTGGCCATTCTCAATTCCGACGACGTCTATTTCCCC
>JALHJD010000413.1 GCA_022837185.1 Desulfobacteraceae bacterium | reverse complement strand
AGGGCATTTATCTTCGGGTCGTCGGTCTCGCCCTCCACCCCGCTGTTCCAGCTTATGTTGTGATTCTCCCCGTCCCGGTTGTCCTCGCCGTTCATGAGGTTGTGCTTTTCGTTGTAGCTGACGAGATCATAGAGGGTGAATCCGTCATGACTGGTGATGAAGTTGATCGAATTCCAGGGCCGGCGGCCGTTGTTTCTGTACAGGTCGGAGCTGCCGGAAACTCTGGTGGCCAGAGGCGCAACCATTTTCGGATAACCGCAGAGAAAGGCCCGGACATCATCCCTGAACCGGGCGTTCCATTCCGCCCAGCGGTGATGGGTGGAAAAACTGCCGACCTGATAGAGGCCCGCCGCGTCCCAGGCCTCGGCAATGATTTTCGCATCGGCCAGCAGCGGATCCTCGGCGATCTGCTCGACGACCGGCGGATTGGCGAGAACCCTGCCCTGCTGATCACGTCCGAGAATGGAGGCGAGATCGAACCGGAAGCCGTCGACGTGCATTTCCGCCACCCACCAGCGCAGCACGTTCATGATCAGGTTGCGGACGATGGGATGGTTGCAGTTGAAGGTGTTGCCGCAGCCGGAAAAATTGAGATAATCACGGGTTTCCGGATCGAGCAGGTAGTAAATCGTGTTGTCGATGCCCTTGAAACTGGTTACCGGGCCGTCCATGCCCCCCTCGGCCGTATGGTTGAACACCATGTCGAGGATGACCTCGATCCCGGCGCGATGCAGGGCCTTGACCATGTCCCGGAATTCTTTGAGCTGGCTGCCCCGGGTGGAGCAATACCCTGACTTGGGCGCGTAAAAGGAAAGCGGGCTGTAGCCCCAGTAATTTTTCAGCTTTTCCCCGGTGAAGGGGTTGTGAAAAAGGGTTTCGTTTTCATTGAATTCCGTAATCGGCATCAATTCCACCGCGGTTATGCCGATCTCCCGGAGGTAAGGAATTTTTTCAACGATACCGGCAAAGGTTCCCGGATGCCGGGCGCCCGCCGACGGATGGATGGTGAAGCCCCGGACATGCATTTCATAAATCACCGAGTCCTTCAGAGGGGTCTTCAACGGCCGGTCACCCTCCCAGTCATACCCCTCATGCGACACCAGGCAGCAGGGTATCCTGCCCAGGCAGTCCCTCTCCTCTCCCCAGAGGGACGGCCGCAAGGCCTTGGCAGAGGGATCGATGATGATGCGCCCCTCATCGAAATTATGCCCGCTCCCCCCGGGATCGTACGGCCCGCCGAGCCGGTAGCCGTAATAGAAGGTCTTCGGCAGGCCCCGGACCAGTATATGCCAGATGTCCCCGGTCTTGTTGACCGAGGGGTCGAGGGGCAGTTCAATCAGCGAGCCCTCGGCTTCCTTGCCGGTCGAAACCGGATCAATGACCAGGGTCACCGTTTCGGCATGTCGAGAAAACAGGGCGAAATTGACTCCGCCGGTGAGGACGAGCGCTCCCTTTGGCCGGGGCAAACCGATTTCCGTCTGCAGGGTATCTTTCATATTGACCTGATAATAATTATTATTTATA
>JALHJD010000412.1 GCA_022837185.1 Desulfobacteraceae bacterium | reverse complement strand
TAGAGGTCCTCCCGGAAGTTGCTTTTGCGGACTTCCTCGCGCAGATCCTTGTTGGTCGCAGCAATGATGCGCACATCCACCGGACGGACGCGCGTTCCGCCGATGCGTAAAACGGTTTTGTCCTCGATCACCCGCAACAGCGCCGTTTGCAGCTCCAGCGGCGTTTCCGCGATTTCATCGAGAAAGAGCGTGCCGCCGTCGGCCAGTTCGAACTTGCCCTGGTTGCCGCCGCGGCGCGATCCGGTGAAAGCGCCTTCCTCATGGCCGAACAATTCGCTGGCGATCAGATCGCGCGGAATGGCGCCACAGTTGATGGCGACATAGGGGCCGTTCCTCCGCTCGCTTTCGTTGTGGATGGCCTGGGCGAAAATGTCCTTGCCCGTTCCGCTTTTCCCCAGAAGAAGCACGTTGGAATTGCTCCGGGACACCATCCGGGCCTGGTCCACCGTCATCAGAAAACGGGCGTTCTGGCCGTAGATATCCTCAAAGCGGAAATTGGCGGAAGCGCCCATCATTTTGGTCACCATGGATTTGGCGCGCTGAATCTCGTTGAGGAGGATGATTTTGCCGATCATTTGCTGGTCGGCGGCCAGAATCGGATTGCAGGTGAGCGTATAGTCTCCGGCCTGGCTCCGGGAAGAAATCCGGACTTCCGTATCCGTCGTCGTCTCGCCGGATTCGATCAGATTAAAAAACTGCGTGTTGTCGCGGCTGAAAAGATCGCGGATCGGCCGGCCTTCCACACGGATGCCGGCCAGGCCGAACTTTTTGCGCGCGTTGTCGTTGATCAGCGTCACTTGGCCGGCGGAGTCCACTGCAATCAGCGCTTCCTGAATGGAGGAAATGACGGTCCGCTGATAGCTTGCAGCCACGCGGCTTTCCGCCAGCGCCCGGCGGATCCGCAGTTCGTTTTCAATGGCGCCCGCCGCCGCCACGGCCATGCCCAGCGTATGCGGATTCGCGCGGTAGTACCGGCCGAAAATGGCGATGACACCGGCAAACTCGCCGTCCGGATCGAAGATCGGCGCGCCGGAGCCCGTCGCTCCCTGATACAGCCGGATATAGTGCTGGGAGCCGAAAACCTGCAGCGGCTTCTTGTAATAGGCCACCGTTCCGCCCGCCTGATTACCGGCATATCTTTCATGCCAGCAGGCGCCGACAAATCCCCTGGCCGTGCGGACAAGCTTGTCCTCTTCGGGATCGCCCAGCACTTCCAGGACATAGACGTCTTTATCCAGGAGACTGACCATGAAACCCGAACCTTCCAGAAACCGGTACAGATTCGTCATGAAAGGACGGCTGACGTCGATGAATTCCCTGTTTCTCTCCAGCAGGTCCTCCAGTTCATCGCCGGCCAGGACCTTGTTGTTCGGCCGCGACAGAGGATCGACGCCCAGTCTGGCGCAGCGCCACCAGGAGTCCAGAACCTCCTGGGGAATGATGGCCGGATCGACTTTGGGATCGCCCGAAATGAATCGCCGCCACTCCAGAAAGGTCTGCTGATAAAACCTTTCATAATACTCC
>JALHJD010000081.1 GCA_022837185.1 Desulfobacteraceae bacterium | reverse complement strand
GATGCCCTCCTCGATGGAGGTCTCGGGTTTAAAACCCGTGTCCCGCACCAGGTCGCCGACGTCGGCATACGTGGCCGGCACGTCACCAGCCTGCATGGGCAGGAAATTCTTCTCGGCTGTTTTGCCCAGGCACTCTTCCAGCACCTCGATATAGCGCATCAGTTTTTCCTTGCGGTTATTGCCGATGTTGTACACCCGCCATGGACAGTAACTGGTGGCGGGGTCGGGATCGTCACCCGTCCACTGCGGATTCGGCGCCGGCAGGCGGTCGATGATCCGGCAGACCCCTTCGACGATGTCACCGATATAGGTAAAATCACGTTCCATGTTGCCGTTGTTGAAGACATCGATGGGCCGGTCTTCAAGAATGGCCCTGGTAAAGAGGAAAAGGGCCATGTCCGGCCTTCCCCACGGCCCGTAGACGGTGAAAAACCTGAGCCCGGTGGCGGGCAGACCGAAAAGATGGCTGTAGGTATGGGCCATCAGCTCATTGGCCTTCTTGGAGGCGGCGTACAGGGACACCGGGTGATCCACGTTGGCGTGGACCGAAAACGGCATTCTGGTGTTGGCGCCGTACACCGAACTGGAGGAGGCGTAGACCAGATGCTTGACGCCGTTGTGGCGGCATCCCTCCAGGATATTGACAAAACCGACCAGGTTGGTGTCCACATAGGAATGAGGGTTGGCCAGGGAATAACGGACCCCGGCCTGGGCGGCGAGATTCACCACCGCATCGAAACGGTTCTCCGCAAACAGGCGGGGAACGGCCGTCCTGTCGGCCAGGTCCATATGGGCGTGAACGAACGCGGGAAAGCGCTCCAGTTGGGCCAGGCGGGCCCGCTTCAGGGCCGGATCGTAATAGTCATTGAGATTGTCCAACCCGACAACGGTCCTGCCTTCGGCCAGCAGGCGCCTGGCCAGGTGAAACCCGATGAATCCGGCTGCCCCGGTGATGAGAATATTGTCCATTTCCCTTGCCCTTAATCCTCAAAGTCCCCTTGGGGCCCTTTATCGGTATTCATCCGGGCGGCCCGGGCCCTGATCCGCTCTACCGTCCAGTCTTCGGGCTTCTCCAGCCGGCCGGTTTTCGGACCGGGGTCGTGCGAACCGGCGGCAAGAATGACCTCGAGGGCGTGGTCAGCGGTATCGGCGGCGTTGAACACGTCAACGAGCATGGAATGGATGAAGTTCTCCACCCTGGCCGCCATCCGCTCGCGCACTTCCCTGGGTTGGCCGAGTATCCTGTTTTCAAAGACCAGGTTGAGCTTCTTGTAGTTGCCTCCTTTCCATCCCTGGGCGGCGGCATACTCCTTCATTTCCTGCCACAGTTCCTCGGTCACCCCTTCTCCCCTGACCTTGACGAACTCACCCTTGTCATCCAGAATGGCGTTGCCGTAATCGTTGACCTCCACCCCCCAGGATATCATCTGCAGGGCGGTGGCCACGTTGGCCTTGGTGGTCCTGGTCTCTGCGGCAATGGCCCGCAGCCGCTCGGAACTGTTGCCGGAGGTGCCGTGCTGGGCCCCCGAAACCCGGTAATCGGCCAGGGCTTCATGGATTTCCCGGGTCAATTCGACCTGAATTCCCTGGTCGCTGGCCTCGATGCCATGGGTGGTGCCGTTGTTGAGGGCAATCCAGTCGGGATATATTTCGTGGGCGTTCAGCCCCTGGATCAGAAACAATGCTTCCGGGACCGACGACAGACCGAGCTTTCCCTTGATCTCACCGACTTCGGTTTCATAGCCGGCCCAGGAAGGGATCAGCCGGGCCAGTTCGATGCTGGCCAGAAGATTCTCGTCGTCGGGCATATGGGAGGCGTCGATAGCTATGGAGGTAATGCCCGCGTCAAACAGGGAGGGAATTTCCACTTCGGCAAAGGGGATATCCTCCCTCTTCTTGATGCCGTAATGGTCGGCATGGATGGCCACCGGCACGGTGATCCCCAGTTCGTTGCAGACCGCATCCACCTGGCGGGCGAGGTTCCAGAAGTTGGTCGCGCAATAGGCCTTGGCACCGCCTTCGGAACGGGCTATCTCGATGATGAGCGCGGCCCGGGCGCGCTGGGCGGCCTGAAGAGCCCCGCGGATGACAATGTGGCTGCGGCCGTTGGCGGCCATGGTCATGGCCTTGCCTTTTTTCAGGAGGGCCCGGTCGATGACCTTGCCGCTGACGATCAGAGCGCGGGAATTGGGAAACAGCTTCCGGACATTGGGCGGCCGCCCTATGGCTATGGCCCTGTCAAAATCTTTGGTACTGGACATATATTCCTCCTCTCCGTACGTTGTCAGTTTTCAGACCAGGCAGACAGGTCGCAGTCCCGTAGGTTGGTGGTGAGCCTCGCGAACCCCAACAATTCCCATCGGTTGTGTTGGGCTTCACAAGCTCAGCCCAACCTACGATTTTTTCCGGCGCAACCGGCTTCTCCTCATTCGCTCCCAGCGCGGGTTGCACGCTATCGGCTTGAACCCTCCGGGTTGTCGTCATCTTCTTCTCCGGTCTTGGCGGGAAAGCCGATGAATGTTTTCCTGGCGAATACCGCCACGGCAACAATGCTTATCTCATACAGGACAATCAGCGGCCCGGCCATGAGCAACTGGTTGACGATATCGGGAGTCGGGGTCAAAACGGCGGCGACAATAAAGCTGACAAGCAGCGCATACCTTCTGTTGCGCCGCATAAACCGGGTGTCGACGATGCCGATTTTGGCCAGAAAAACCATCAGTACCGGTAATTCAAAAACAATACCAAAGGCTATGAGCAAGCGCAAGGAAAGTGAAAAATATTCACTGACAGCCGGGAGCGGGTCGAGAATTTCACTGGCATAGCCAAGGAGGAAACGAAAAGCCGGGGGGAAAACGATAAAATATCCGAAAGCGGCGCCGGCAAGAAAACAGAGGGTGGAAATTATCGTAAAGGGCAGCAGGACGTTTTTTTCATGCCGATACAGCCCGGGGGCGACAAAGCGCCAGATCTGATGAAAAATGACGGGACTGGCGAACAGCACCCCGCAAACCAGGGCTAACTTCAGATAAAAAAAAACCCTTCCTGGTATGAGGTAAAAATGAGGGATTTCTGTTCCGGCATGACCAGGACCAGGGGCTGGAAGAACCAGTCGGCGATGGGGCGGATGAATGTGTAGGCGAGGGTAAAACCGCAGGCAACCGCGCCGAGGGAAATGAGCAGGCACGAACGCAGTTCGCGCAGATGCTCCGTCAATGACTGTTTGTCGAACTGTTCGTCCACCGTCCCCCCGAATCAACAGGTCTGCCCATGATCACTCAATGCCGGACAAGATAACCTGTTCTCCGGACAATGTAAACCTCGGAACAGATTGTATTTGACTTCCCGAGATGCATGACGGTACAGTATTCAAGGACCCACCCCATGAATTTATAATAATATCATACGAATGTCCTCGATTCTGGTTGTTGATGACGAACGCAGCATGCGTGAGTTCCTGAAGATTCTTCTCGAAAAATGCGGCCATTCGGTGGAAGCCGCCGATGCCGGCCATACCGCCCTTGACCTTGTCGGACACCATAATTTCGACCTGGTCATATCCGATATCCGCATGCCGGGCATGAACGGCCTGGAGCTGCTGGCCAGCCTGAAACAGGCCAGGCCGGAAATGCCGGTCATCATGATCACCGCCTTCGCGTCCCCGGAAGATGCCGTGACGGCGATGAAGGAAGGGGCGTTTGATTATATCACCAAGCCGTTCAAGGTCGAGGAGATCAAGCGGGTCATCGATTCGGCGACCTCGCGCAAGGTGAACGAACGGGAACCCTCGTCCGCCGATTTCTTTTCGGATATAATCGGGCAGAGCCCCGAAATGGTCAAAATTTTCGATCTCATACGGCGTATCGCCCCGACACCGGCGAACGTCCTGATCAGCGGGGAATCCGGGACCGGCAAGGAACTGGTCGCCAAGGCCATTCACCGGCTCAGCAGGGTCAGCGACCAGCCTTTTGTGCCGATCACCTGCAGCGCCATCCCCGAAAGTCTGCTGGAAAGCGAGCTGTTCGGCCATGTCAAGGGGTCCTTCACCGGGGCCATTGCCAACAAGGAGGGCCTGTTTCAGCTTGCCGACGGCGGCACGGCGTTCCTGGACGAGATCGGCGAACTGACCCCCATCATCCAGATCAAGCTGCTGCGGGTTCTGCAGGAAAGAGAATTCATGCCGGTCGGCAGCGCCCGCACCAGGAAGGTCAATGTCCGGATCATCGCCGCCACCAACCGTGATCTTGAACAGGAGGTCGCAGCCGGCCGCTTCAGGGAGGATCTCTATTACCGTCTCGCCGTCGTCCCCATCCGGGTGCCGGCCCTGCGCGAGCGGATCGGCGATGTGCCCCTGCTCGTCAGCCATTTTCTGGAAAAATACTCCCGCCTCCTCGGCAAGGATGTCCGGACCATTTCCTCCTACGGTCTGCAGGTGCTCATGGAATACGACTTTCCCGGCAACATCAGGGAGCTTGAAAACATAATCGAGCGGGGGGTCGCCCTGGAATCATCAAATATCATCCTTCCCGACAGCCTGAAGCTCTCCTCCCACCGGAAGAGCGCCCTGCAGCAAGGCACTGAGCCGCTGTTCGTGGCGGTCGGCAACGAGGAGGAACTGCTTGAACGGGGCATGGAGGATGTCCTGGCCAGCCTGGAGAAAAAGATTATTCTCCACGCCCTCCGAATAGCGGACAACTCGAAGATGCGGGCGGCGGAGCTGCTGAAAATCAGCTTCCGCTCCCTGCGGTACAAGACCAAGAAATATGACATAGATTAAACGGGCCGGCGGGGGTTGACATCCCGTCGCTCCATCCTTCCGCCGCCTGGTCCCGCGTAAATGATTTCAGTGAATATCCTGAAAAACATCAAGCCGGTCACCGACACCGATGAACAGCTCCGGCACCATATTCTCTGGTTTCTGTTCATCCGGGTCGTCCTCTACACCCTCCTGCTCGGCATCACCTTCCTGCTGCACACCAAGGAGCACCGGCTCATCCTGCCGCCGCTTTTCTTCATTCTTGCCTATCTGTTCCTGATCTATTCCTACTCCATCGGCTCGGCGCTGCTCCTGCCGAAGATCCGTGTCCACCTGCGCCGTTTCGGGATGGTCCAGATTCTGTCCGATACCCTGTTCATCGCCCTGCTTGTCTACGGCACCGGCTGCAGCCAGTCGATATTCACCATTGTTTTCATCCTGCCGATCATTGCCGGCGGACTGATCCTGTACCGCATGGGGGGATTGATCCCCGCCGCCGCCTCCACCATCCTCTACGGCATCATCCTCACAGGCGAATATCTGCGCTACATCCCCTCCTACTTTTACACGTCCCGGTACGCCGTGGTCGAAGATTATTTCCAGAGTATGAATTTTTTCGCCGTCTACGGTCTCATATTCTTCCTGATCGCCATGCTCAGCGGCATCCTGGCCCAGCGGCTCCGATCGGCCGAAGACGCTCTCACCATGACCGAGCGCAAATTCGACCGCCTGCTTTTCCTCTACAAGCAGATCTTCGATGACATCATGACCGGCATCATTACCGTTGACGACCGGGACCGCATTACCTCCATCAATCCCGCGGCGGAAAACATTACCGGGTTTTCCTCCGCCGAGATCAGCGGTAAACCCCTGCCTCTTTTTTTTCCCCAGATCTCGGCGGAAAAACAGAGCAGGAAAAAAGCGGACGTGAGGAGAAAGGACGGCAGCTTGATCCGGATCGGCTATTCCTGCTCGGAACTGCACATGGCCCCGGACCCCGAGTCGAGCGAAGCGCCCTACACGAGCTGCAAGGTGATCACCCTGCAGGACATCAGCCGTTTTGAACAGATGGAGCGCCAGATGCGCAAGGCGGAAAAGATGGCCGCCATCGGAAAACTGAGCGCGTCCATCGCCCACGACTTCAGAAATCCCCTGGCGGCCATATCCGGCTCGGCCCAGATACTGCTGATGGATCAGGAGAAGAACAACACCGCGCCGGCCGACGGGACCAACAAAAGCCTGACCAATATCATCCTGCGCGAATCGGAACGGATGGCCCGGACAATAAACGATTTTCTTGATTATGCCCGGCCGACGGTACCGGACAGGCAGTGGTTCAACCTGCTGCGCCTGGCCCGGGAGACCGTTGACCAGGTAAAGGGGGGGGCCGCCTGTTCCGGCTGCACCGTCAAGCTGGACATCCCGCCGAATCTCGACCTTTGCGCCGACAGGCAGCTCCTGCAGCTGGCCCTGTCCCACCTCCTGAACAACAGCTGCCATGCCGCGCGGAACACTTCCGAGCCCATTGAAATCGCGGCCCGGGAAGAAACGGACGACGGGAACAGTGTGCGGATCATCATTGAAGTGCGGGACAGGGGGGAGGGGTTCGATCCGGCGTTGGCGGACAAACTGTTTGATCCCTTTTTCTCGACCCGGGAAGATGCCACCGGCCTCGGCCTGTCCATCGTCAAGCAGATCGTCGCCGGTCACTCCGGCAGCGTCGCCATGGCAAACCTTCCCGCAGGGGGCTGCGCCGTCAGCATCGACCTGCCGCTGCCGGAAACTACTCCCTGACGATGCGGATGGCCGCCCCTATCCCCCGCAGTTTGTCCACCATGGTCTCGTACCCCCGTTCGAGGTGATAAATACGGGATATTTCGGTCACCCCCCGGGCGGCCAGCCCGGCTATCACCAGGGACGCCGAGGCCCGTAAATCGGTGGCCATCACGGGTGCGCCGCTCAGACCGACTCTTCCTTTGCCCTTGACAATGGCGGTGGAGCCGTCGATCTTGATATTACCCCCCATCCTCTGGAGTTCGGCAACATGCATGAACCGGTTCTCGAAGATGGTTTCGTGGATCACGCTGACCCCTTCGGCGATGGTCATCAAAGCCATGAACTGGGCCTGGAGATCGGTGGGAAAGCCCGGGTAGGGCATGGTCCTGATATCCACGCTGCGCAGGTCCGGCCCCTTGTTCTTTCCGGACGGAATTCCGGTGACGGTGATGGCCGTGTCATGCTCAACGACCCCGACGCCGGCGCCACGCAGTTTTTCCACCAGCGAAGGCAGATGAGCCGGGATGCAGTCGGTGACGGTCACCTCTCCGCCCGCGGCGGCAACGGCTATGAGGTAGGTGCCGACCTCGATCCGGTCGGGAATAATTCTTGTTCCGGCGGGGTGCAGCCGCCGGACGCCGTGAATGGTCAACCGGTCCGTGTCCCTTCCCTGTATTTCCGCCCCCATGGCGGTCAACATATCTATCAGGTTGCCCACTTCCGGTTCCCGGGCGGCATTCTTGATCACCGTCTTCCCCTCGGCGGTGACCGCGGCCATCAACAGATTTTCCGTGCCGGTGACCGAAGGCGAGTCAAAATAGACCACACTGCCCCGCAGAGAATCGTCAACCGCGGCCTCAACATACCCCTGCCTCAGTGTCGTTCTGACTCCCAGCTGTTCGAAGCCGCGCAGATGGAAATTGATGGGCCGGGCGCCGATGGCGCAGCCGCCAGGAAGCGAAACGCGGGCGTAACCGGTCCTGGCCAGCAGGGGGCCGAGGACAAGCACTGAGGCTCGCATGGTTTTGACCAGCTCATAGGGAGCCTCGGCGCCGGTGAGACGGCTGGTGTCTATCCGCACCTCGGTTCCCGTCCTTGTCCACGCCGCGCCCAGGGTCTCGAGCACCTTGAGCATGGTGCGGGTATCCCTCAGGTCGGGGACGTTGTGAAGGGTATGGAGACCCGGAGCAATCAGGGTCGCCGCCATCAGCGGCAGAGCCGCATTCTTGGCCCCGCTGGCCGCGACCTTGCCGTTCAGGGGGCGGCCCCCTTCGATGATGATCTTGTCCATGCTAACCTGCTTTCCTTCTGGCCTGAAGCACTCTGGGCTTTCCAGCCCAGTCGCGGAGCACCTCTACCTGATCGTAGATTCCTTCTTCCCGGCCGGCAAAAAGGGTATATACTTCATCTTCCTGATCGGCGCCGATCTCCATGAACAACCATCCCCCGGGGATAAGGTAGTGATAACCCTCACCGGCCAGCCGTTCAATGACATCAAGGCCCCTCTTCCCGGCCAGCAGGGCCGACCGCGGCTCCCAGTCGCGCACTTCCGGCTGCAGCGAATCAATATCGCCGACAGCGATGTACGGCGGGTTGGCAACAATGGCGGCAAAATGGGGCCCGGGCCGCAAGGCCCCGAACAAATCGGAGCAGACCAGGCTGATGGTGCCTTTCTGTCCGTGGCGGGCGATATTGCGGGCCGCTATCCGCAGGGCCGCCGCGGAGCAGTCGGCGGCCACGATCCTGTCCGAGGCCTTTTCCCTGGCCAGGACGACAGCAATGACTCCGCTGCCGGTGCACATGTCAAGAATCGGCTGGCCGGCGGCGCCTGTCCGGCGGAGCACCCCGAGAACCCGGTCGAGCAGAAATTCCGTTTCCGGCCTGGGAATCAGCACCGCCGGGGAAACCAAAAAATCCAGCGACCAGAATTCCCGTGTCCCGATAATGTATTGCAGTGGTTCCCTGCTCAGACGTCTGTTGACGGTTTCCTCGAGAAAGGCCGCCTGCTGTTCGTCGACTTCCCGGTCAGGGTGCAGGACAAGCTGCTCCCGGGTCGCGCCCAGGCAGAATTCAAACAGGTGCAGGGCATCGGTCGGCGCCCCCTCAATGCCGGCCTGGTGCAGCTTTTCGACTGTTTCCCGGTATAAATGACCAAGCTGCTTCATCGAAAGGTATGCGCCCCGATCTGCCCACCACGGGACACGGTCTACAGGGCTTTGAGCGCTTCAGCCTGGTAGTGCTCCATGAGCGGCTGAATGACATCATCAAGGGCGCCGGCCATGACCTGTTCCAGTTTGTACAGGGTAAGACTGATTCGATGGTCGCTTATCCTGTTCTGGGGATAATTATAAGTCCGGATCCGCTCGCTGCGGTCTCCCGTGCCGATCTGGCTTTTGCGGTCCGCGGAAATTTTCTGATGCTGCTCCTGCTCCAGCCTGTCCAGCAGTCTCGCCCGCAGCACCTGCAGGGCCTTGGCCTTGTTTTTGTGCTGCGATTTCTCGTCCTGGCAGGTAACGACCAGTCCGGTGGGCAGGTGGGTGACCCGCACGGCCGAGTCCGTGGTATTGACGCTCTGCCCTCCCGGTCCCGAGGAGCGGTAGACATCAAATTTCAGCTCATTGGGATCAATGTGCAGCTCAACTTCATCGGCTTCAGGGATGATGGCGACCGTCACCGCCGAGGTGTGGATGCGTCCCTGGGTTTCCGTGTCCGGCACCCGCTGCACCCGGTGGACGCCGGATTCATATTTCAGTCTTGAGAAGACCCGGTCGCCGCTGATCAGGGCGATAATTTCCTTGTAGCCGCCGATGCCGATGGCGTGGCTGCTCATGATCTCTACCTTCCAGCCCTTGATTTCCGCGTAGCGGCAGTACATCCTGAACAGGTCGGCGGCGAACAGGGCGGCCTCATCGCCCCCTGTGCCGGCCCGGATCTCGAGGAAAATATTTTTGTCATCGTTGGGATCCCTGGGGAGAAGCCTGATGCGGATGGCGTCTTCCAGTTCGGCCTTCCGGCCGGTAAGCTCCTCAAGTTCCATTTGGGCGAGTTCTGCCAGATCCTGGTCGTCCGGCTCCTCGCGGAGCAGTTCCCTGTTCTGCTCCATCTGCTTGAGGACGGCCAGGTAGTCGATGTAGAGGGCGTGCAGCCTGGAAGCCTGGGAATGCTCCCGGACAATCTGCTGGTAGCGTTTCTGATCGCTGGTAACGCCCGAATCGGATAACTGCTGTTCCAGCCTTGACAGTTTCTGCTCTAAATCAGCGAGGTTTTCGAACATCGTCGGGTACCCGTCCGGCCAAAAAAAAATCCACATGACAAAGAAGCCTCCGCCATGTGGATTAAGGAAAAAATTCGTTTACTTGCGATCTTTCTTGGCGAAGTGCTCGGCGTATTTTTTATTGAACTTCTCGATGCGCCCGGCCGTGTCCACGAGCTTCTGCTTACCGGTAAAAAAAGGATGGCAGGAGGAACAAATCTCAACATGAATCTCCTTTTTGACCGATCCAAGCTCAAATTCACTGCCGCAGGCGCATTTGGCCACTATTTTATTGTACTTGGGATGAATGTCTGGTTTCACTGTCTTCAAGCCTCCGGAATCGTTTTCCATCAGTTGCATGTTTTGCGAAATAACTTGTTAAATTACTCCATCTGAGCCTCATTGAAAACAAAAAAGTGTGCTCAGCTGTTCATCGACGCGAAAAATTCGGCATTGGACTCCGTCTGCCGCATCTTGTCGAGCAGGAATTCCATCGCATCGGCGGGATTCATGGAGGACAGGAGCTTGCGCAGAATCCAGATGCGGTTCAAATCGGCTTCCGGAAGCAGCAGGTCTTCCTTGCGGGTGCCGGACTTCTGAATATCTATGGCCGGGTAGATGCGGCGATCCGACATTTTGCGGTCCAGAACAAGCTCCATGTTG
>JALHJD010000411.1 GCA_022837185.1 Desulfobacteraceae bacterium | reverse complement strand
CTCCTGCGGGATTGAAGGAAAAAAGACCATTGCCTATAAACCGCTGCTGGATGAAGCGATCAAACTGGCCGCGCATAAGCCGGAAAAATGCGTCATCTTTCAACGGCCGCAGGTTCAGGCCTTTCTCCTGGTCGGACGGGATCTGGACTGGGATGATTTTGTCAAAGACGCAAAAACAGTTTCCTGCGTGCCGGTGGCGGCCACCGACCCGCTCTACATCCTCTACACGTCGGGAACAACGGGCAAGCCCAAGGGAGTCATGCGGGACAACGGCGGGCATGCCGTCGCCCTGAAATGGTCGATGCGCTGCATTTACGACGTGCAGCCCGGTGAAGTCTTCTGGGCGGCCTCCGACGTCGGCTGGGTGGTGGGGCATTCCTACATCGTCTACGCGCCGCTGTTGTACGGCTGCACGACGATCGTTTATGAAGGCAAGCCCGTGGGCACGCCCGATCCGGGCGCCTTCTGGCGGGTGATTTCCCAGCACGGCGTTTCCGTACTGTTCACGGCGCCCACGGCGTTTCGCGCCATCAAGAAGGAGGACCCCAACGGGGAATATCTGAAAAAATACAATACCGCCTGCCTGAGATACCTCTTTCTGGCGGGCGAGCGCCTCGATCCCGACACTTATTACTGGGCCAGCGACATGTTGAAGATTCCCGTCGTAGATCACTGGTGGCAGACGGAGACGGGCTGGCCCATCGCGGCCAACTGCATGGGCATCGAGCGCTTTCCGATCAAGGCGGGTTCGCCCACCAAGCCGGTGCCCGGCTACAATGTGCAGATTCAGGATCTCGACGGCAAAACCCTGCCCAACGGGCAGGAAGGCGCCGTCGTCATCGGTCTGCCCCTGCCGCCCGGCTGCCTGCCGACGCTGTGGAAGGACGACAAGCGCTATCTGGAATACGTGACCGAACGCCCCGGCTGCTACATGACGGGCGACGGCGGCCGCTTCGACGAAGACGGCTATCTGTACATCATGGGGCGCATCGACGATGTGATCAACGTCGCCGGCCACCGGCTTTCCACGGGGGCGATGGAGGAAATCGTTTCCCGGCACAAGGATGTCGCGGAATGCGCGGTGCTGGGCGCGGACGACCAGCTCAAGGGCCAGGTGCCGGTGGGCTTCGTCGTTTTGAAAGCCGGCGTGGACCGCAAGCCCGAAGAGATCATCGCCGAACTGGTGCAGATGGTTCGAAACGAACTGGGGGCGCTGGCCTGCTTCAAGGAAGCGGCGGTCGTGAAGGCCCTGCCCAAAACGCGGTCGGGAAAGATTCTCCGCAGCACGATGCGCAAGATCGTGGACGGCAAGGAATACGTGGTGCCTTCCACGATCGACGATCCGGCGGTGCTGGGTTTCATCGAGGAATCGGCAAAGACCATCGGGTATGGAAGGAAGTAAAAGAGAATTGCAGGGAACGGTCTTGTGACCCCGCGCCACCAACAGGGGGTTAGGTTATCGCGACCGTTCCCTGCGGGTATTGGAAAAGAAGGAGTGATTTATGGAATTCAAATACGATGTTCG
>JALHJD010000410.1 GCA_022837185.1 Desulfobacteraceae bacterium | reverse complement strand
CGCCTGCCCGAGAGCGGCACAGGTCGAAATATTTCGGGCGCTGCAGCGACGCTGCACCGGATCATTCCATGCCGTTGCCGGAGCCGGCGCGAACCGCTACACTTCATTCCCACGCAATAACGGAAACGCGGCGCCTGCCGGGTTTCCCTTTCCAAGAAATGAGCGCCCATGCCAACACTGAACTGGATCGGCAAAGACGCCGTCGTCAAGCATCACAAGGACGTCCCGTTCCGACTGCTGGAGCCGGTCGCGGATCTTTCCTGCGGCCCGGCGGATTCGGGCAACCTCATCGTGCAGGGCGACAACCTGCACGCCTTGAAGGCGCTGCTGCCGCGCTACGCCGGCCAGGTGAAATGCATCTACATCGACCCGCCCTACAACACCGGCAACGAGGGCTGGGTCTACAACGACAACGTGAACAGCCCCGAGATTCGCCGCTGGCTGGGTGAGGTGGTAGGCAAAGAGGGCGAGACGCTCGACCGGCACGACCGCTGGCTGTGCATGATGTACCCGCGGCTGGTGCTCTTGCGGCAGTTCCTGCGCGAGGATGGGGCGATTTTCGTGTCGATCGACGACAACGAGGTGGCGACGCTGCGGTTGTTGATGGATGAGGTGTTCGGGAAAAGAAACTTCATCGAAACAATAATTTGGGAAAAAAACTATGCCCCCAAAGCCTCATCTCGTCATTTTTCAGAATCACATGACTACATAGTCGTATATGCTATGAATTCAGATCGTTGGACTCGAAACCTGATTCCTCGCTCTGAAAAACAGAATAAAATGTACAAAAATCCTGATAATGATCCTCGTGGTCCATGGCGCCCAAATAATCTTGCTGCTCGAAATTTTTATAGCAAAGGAACATATTCCATTACTTGTCCATCAGGAAGAGTCATTTCTGGCCCTCCAAAAGGATCGTACTGGCGTATTTCTGAAGAAAAGTTCAAAGAATTAGATGCCGATGGGCGAATTTGGTGGGGGATAGATGGGAACAATATACCAGCGCCTAAAATTTTTCTTTCAGAGGTCACTCAAGGCGTTGTTCCCATGAGTATTTGGTATTACAAAGACGTAGGCCACACACAGGAAGCCAAGAAAGAATTGCTCGAACTGGTCGATTTCGCCTCCAGCGACGACGTGTTCATTACCCCCAAACCCACCCGCCTAATTCAGCGCATCCTGCAAATCGCCACCGACAAGGGTTCACTCGTCCTCGACAGTTTCGCCGGCTCCGGCACCACCGCCCACGCGGTCCTGAAACAAAACGCCGAGGACGGCGGCAAGCGCCGTTTCATCCTTGTCGAGATGGACCCGGGCATCGCGCAAAACGTCACCGCCGAGCGCGTGCGCCGGGTGGCGCAGGGCTACACCAATGCCAAGGGGCAGGCGGTGGCAGGGTTGGGCGGCGGATTCCAGTTCTGCCGCCTCTGCCCCGAGCCCTTGTTCGACGCCGACGGCCAAATCCGCGGCGACGTGACCTTTGCCCAGCTCGCCGAATTCGTCTGGTTCGTGGAAACCGGCACGG
>JALHJD010000080.1 GCA_022837185.1 Desulfobacteraceae bacterium | reverse complement strand
AGAGAAAAAAGAAATAGAACAGCACGAACCACAGCAGGACGGAAAACACAATCGCCCCGATCTGCCAGCCGCTGACCTCCGGCACGTCGTCAAGGGCAAGGAAATAGGCATCGGCCGGGATGACGAGGTCGTGTTTGTCGCGGAAGATTTCCTCGATGCGGTAGGAAAAGGGCTGCTCCTTGAACGGCCGCAGCTTGCCGAGAAACCGGTCCAGTTGGGTCCATTCGTCGGTCACCCGGTCATGGGTGCGGGCAACGATGCGCAGCCCGTACGGCCTGATGGTGAAATAGGTAAAGGTGAGGCCGTAGCGCTGGTAGGTGAAGGCGTTGCCGAAATCGGCGCGGCCGTGCACCGCGGCAAAGACCGGGTGGAGGACGGAGAGACCTTCCAGTTCCGCGGTGGAGGTGACCGCCGCCGGCGTCGTGCCGCTCAGGTCGTAGCGCAGCTCGGGGAGCTGCAGCAGAGCCAGCTGGGCGGTGAAATACAGCACCACCACCTTGATCGCCAGCAGAAGGATTCGTTGCACCGTCTTCATCGGCGGCCCGTCCGGCTAGTCATAAAAATAACCGAGCACGAGCAGGGCCACGATAAAGATCCCCAAAGCAATTGCCGTCCACAGCCATATCTTCACGGTCTTGACCGCCCAGCCCGGATCCTCTTCCGGCGGCTGCAGTGGATAGCTGGCCAGTTCCGCCTCCCAGGGATGGGCGCCAACCTTCCTTTCCCCGGCCGTTTTCTTTTCCGCGTCAGCCGCGGCCGTTTCCTGTTTCTGTTCCGATTGTTCAGCGCTCACCGGTCCGATGTCCTCAGTAGGGTTCACCTGATTCGAGGTAGTTGACGATCATGGCTGCCTCGGCGGTCGACAGCCGGAGTCCGTAGGCCTGCATCTGAGCGACGATCAGCTGCCAGTCGGCGGCCCGGTAATTCTTGACCCGTTCCAGGGTGTGGCAGCCGATGCATTTCTGGCGGATCAGCCTGACCGGCTCGGGTGTTTCCGCCGGCGCCGCCGGCGGGGCCGGGATTTCATCCGGCCCGATCGGCAGCATCAGGTAGGGCTGCCGTTCGTGGGGGACATAGATCGAATCGTAATGCGAGATCCGGTCGATGAACCGCGGTCGCGACGCTTCCCGGGCATAGCCTCCCAGGACCACGGTCAGCAGGGAAAAGATGGCGACGGTGGTGAAGAGGGCCCGCGGCGACCCGCCGTGATAGTGCAGCAGATGGCGGGCCAGCAGGGCCCCGCCGACGGCGGTGAAGACCATCCACCAAAAGAAGGCGTAGGTCATGATCATGCCCATGGCCAGGTAGAACATGAGGTAAAACAGGGAGATCGACGCCACCATGACGCCCGGTACCGACAACAGGTCCTGCTGCTCCCTGCGCCGGCGCCAGAAATAGTTCATGGTCATGCCGAAAATGGCCGCGACGGCGAGATGCTTGATCCACCACCAGTCGATGCCGCCGGCGATGATGTCGCCCCTGCCCCACATGAGATTGACAAAGGCCTCGTTGGCCTCGTACTTGAGGACATGGGCATAGAAGTAGCCGATGACCGGCAGGGTCAGAAAGGCCATGAAGCCAAGAGTGAAGGAGAGCCGGCCGGTTTTTTCATAGGCGCCGGCCACGCTTTCCGGGTGCTTTTTGAAGAGTTGCCAGCCGCACAGGCCCGCGACCATGAAGCCGCCGTAGGAAAAATTGACAAAAGCCCGGTGCAGGGTGAGCATCAGGAAGGAAGGGTTGTAAAAGGCCTGCTTGTCCCAGCCGAGTATGCCCTGCGAAAGGCTCGCCTGGCCCTCGGCGAAGCCCGGGGTCAGCATGAAGGAGCCGATGCCGTTGATCAGGTAGAACTGGAGCAGGAAAAAGGGGGTGAGCAGGGCGCCCAGGAAAATATGCATTTTCTTGTGCCCCCACAGCCTGTCCCAGAAAAAATAGTGCAGGCTCAGGGTGGTGGCGAGCATGAAGAAGAGGAGTTCCTCGAGCATCAGGGTCCAGAACTGGTGGACGAAGAGCTGGCTCCAGAATTGGGGAAACAGTCCCGAGAGACCGAAAATAAAGCCGACGGCGACGATGGTCCCGATGTTGTAGACGCAGACATGCAGCAGCTGGACCTGCTTGGCGACCAGATCGTAGGAGCGGTCCCTGGTCAGGTAGCCGACAATCTGGGCGGCGGTGACGATGAAGGCGAAGCCGATGGCCAGCGAGGCCACGACTATGTGCGACAGGGCGGTCAGGCCGATGAACCATTTGGCGCCGATGACCGGAAATTCGATATGGCCGGGGGTCATCGGGAGTCATCCTCCAGGTAGCGGACGATACGTGCTGCCTGTTCGTCGGTGAGGTCCAGTTCCGGCCGTCTGCGCTCGATGGCGATCCGTTCGCGCCAGTCCTCTGCCTGGGGCTTTTTCAATTTGCCCGGGGCGTGGCAGCCCAGGCACTTGTCATAGAAGAGGAAGCGGTCCGCCTCCCGCTCCACCACTTCCGGTTTGACGATTTCGCCGTAGACCGTGTAGGGACTGCGGCTCCGCTCCCGGACGAAACCGCCGATCAGAAAGGCGCTGAAGGCAAGCAGGCCGATGGCCAGCTTGGTCCACTGCCAGAACTCGTGCCGATCTTTGAGCCTGGGGGCAGCCAGCCACAAAAAGAGGAGGAGGGCGGTGAAGATTGCCGCGAGCCCCGCGGTCCACACGGTCCGGCTTTCAGTCAGGGCCCGCAGGGGCGGGTGGGCCAGAAACACCAGCAGGGTCAGGAGCAGGCCCGCGGTGACCATGAGCCGCAGCCAGAGGTGTTTTTTTCCGGCAAAGAGCCAGACGGTCCCCAGGAGCACCATGGTCCCGGCCAGGACCATTTTGACCGTGAAGTGCGGGGAAACATGCCCGCCCATGATGGCATGAAAAGCGACCGGGGCATGCTGCTGAATAACCGAGGCATAGCCCCAGCCGATCAGGGGCATGGCGAAAAAGGCCAGGAAGCCGACGGGAAAGGTGACCCGCGCGGCAAAGGCCCAGTACTCCCTCTGCTCCGCCTCCTTTGTCCTAAGGGCCCCGACCGCGAAAATCCCGCCGGCAAGCAGCATGACATAGCTCAGGTTGCCGAAGAAGCGGTGCAGGAAGAGGAAGGGAAAGCCGGGATTGAAAAAGGCGGCGGCCGCCCACGCTACCGGTTGGTTGATCATCGGCAGGGCGGCGGAAGGGGTCAGCATGTAGGAGCCGAGAGCGTCCCAGACGAACTGGACCGAAAGGGTGAAGGTCGCGGCCACGCAGCCGAGAAAGATATGAAGCGGCTTGCGTTCCCTGAGTTTGTCCCAGGTGAGGTAATAGAAGAAAAAGAGGAAGATCACCTCGCCGAGGAAAAAGCCGAACTGGGCCACCAGGGGCCAGAAGAAAAGATTGGCCCAGCGGGACCAGAATTCCGGATAGGTGCCCATGATCCACATCGGGATGCCGGTGCCCAGCGCCGCCCCGGGGGAAAACAGGATCAGCGAAAAGGTGACGAACCCCCTGGCCAGCCGGTCATAGCGGGGGTCCTGCCGCCGCAGGCCGATATACTCGTAGATCGGGGCCAGCAGGACGAGGGTGTTGATCACCGTGGCGATGATGATATGGGAGTAGGTGATTTCCTCGATCCAGACCCAGCGGGGGAAGATCGGCGGATCAATGACCGGAAGATCCATATCAGCCCATTTGTCTCGTTTTGGGGACGGCGTCCCCTTCGTATCCGGCCCCGATGCCAGCGGATGCCACCCAGTGGGAGTCCGGCCAAAGTCTCCGTATTTTTAGCAGGAGAACAACATATTTGCCAGTTGTTTTACGCTATTCCGCCTCTTCCTGCCGGCTCATCACTCCTCCAGGTGAAAGAATTTGAGAAGATCGACGGCGGTGATATCGGCGACAATGCGTCCGTCGTTGTCGACGACAGCCATTTCCTTGACTCCGCTGCCGGCCATCCGCTTCAGCACCGCGTCGACTTCTTCATCGGGCCGGGCCAGGATATTTTTTGTGTCCATGAGGTCGGAGGCCTTGCGGGCCGTGATCCGCCGCAGGATGCCCCTGCCGTGGACCTTTCCTTCATAGTGATAGGGGAAGAGATGCCGGAGCAGGGACCCGACGGTAATCGTGCCCCGCAACCGCTGTTGAGTGTCCGTGACATAGATCAGGCGGGTGTGGGGGAAGCGGACCATCATTTCAATCACCTCACGGATGGTGCAGTCTTCAAAAATCGCCGGGACCTCACGATTTTCGATGCGCTGGATGAGATCGCTTATCTTCATCGCTTCATTCCTCCGGATGCACTTCCCCCGCACGGAGCAGGGCCCATTTGACCAGGGGCGGCGAGATGATTTCGTTAAGAATGATGGACGCGAGCATGGCGCTGAGCATCGCATCAAAAACCGGGGACGGAACTATGGGCCGGGCAAGGAATATAAGGCCCAGGGAGAGGCCGGCCTGGGGCAGCAGGGTGATTCCAAGGAATCTGGTTACCGGG
Source organism: Desulfobacteraceae bacterium (assembly GCA_022837185.1). Taxonomy (GTDB): domain Bacteria; phylum Desulfobacterota; class Desulfobulbia; order Desulfobulbales; family Desulfobulbaceae; genus UBA10518. The sequence continues at coordinate 6,011 of JALHJD010000080.1, read as the reverse complement.
ACCGGCGCCCCGGCAAGAACGCCGCCGAGGTAGGTGCCGGCCACCTTGCCGAGGAACCGGCTCAGCAGCAGGATGGCGCCGAGCAGGGCCGACGACCGCAGGACGGCGAGATTGAAATGGGCCGCCGCCAGTGTAAAGAACAGGCAAAAGATCAATTCCTCGATGAGGTCGAGCTGATGAAACAGTTCATCGGCATGGGCAATTGTGTTGATGATGAAAAAACCCATCATCATGTTGGCCAGGAGGGGGGACAGTCCCAGATGCTCCGACAGGCCGCTCAACAGAAAGACGGCGCCGACGAGAAAAAGCATGTTGGTTTCGGCCCGTTTGCCGGGGGAAAGAATGAAACGCAGCAGAAAGCCGCCCAATATGCCCAGGGCCAGCGAACCGAAGATTTCGATGGCGCCCTGCAGCACAACGATGCCGGGGGCTCCGGCGGTGCCGCTGAGATGACCGGCGATGGCCAGCACCACCGAAAAGATAATGATGCACAGGAAGTCGTCCAGGGCGACGACACCGAGCAGGGTTGTGGTCAGCGGGCCTCGAGCCCGCAGTTCGTGCACCATGGCCAGGGTCGCCGCCGGGGCTGTGGCCACTGCTATCCCTCCCAGGATAAGCGTTATGGAAGTCCGGGTGACGGCGTTGTCATGACCGGCAAACGAGAGAAAGAGACTGGCGGCAAGGACCGCCAGCGAGGTAAAGACAAGGGCCCCAAGCCCCTGCGCCAAGGTGATCCACAAGATAGGCCGCCCCAGGTCATGGAGGTTGCTCATCTTGATCGAGCCGCCGATGGAATAGGCGATCAGAGCCAGCGCTGTCGGGGAGATGAAATCAAAAAGGGAGTCAACCTGGGCGGGTTGGAGGATGGAACTGACGGACGGGGACAGGAGCAGCCCCGCCAGGATATACCCGCTGATTCTCGGCATGCCGAGAGCATGCGCTGACATGCCGGCCAGTGAGCCGCCTGTGATTATCAGGCCCAGGGTGAAAATCGGGTTCAGCGGCAAGGCGTCCATGGGAAGAATGCAGGTTCCTGACGATTATCTGAGATCATGTATCACGCGTTCCCGTTATCCGTTGAGTGCAGCGGGAGATCCTTTTTGAGGTGTACTCAATGGACAAGCTGCCCGTCAAGGCGGAGAAAACAAAAAGGGAATTTTTCCGGCAACCGTCTGCCGGTGACCTTCACCCGGTGCAAGGCTGTCCGTTCTGCAAAGGATTTGAACCTCTCCGATAAGCTTTGCCAACGGAAAAAAAACTTGGGGATCAGAGAGAGAATTGTATCTTTCTGCACTGAACGACTGCGCCTTCAGTCCTGTCCGGCCGGATTCCAGGCAATAATTTTTCTTCCCGGTAAAAAATCCTCAGAGGCATATTTTCCTTTCTTCCCCTCCCAGCAGCTTGATCAACGGCGATTTCAGCAGCCATCCGTCATCTGGCATGCAATTTGAAAAAAGATTTTTCGCAGCGGTTTCTCCGCAGGCCTTTTTTTGTCCCTCCCCGGAGAGCTCCTGCTGATAACGGGCAGTCAGGGGCGCTTAAGGGCGGACCCGGAGGCAACCGGGCAGCGATCATCAATGTACGGTGCAATCGGACAAGGCACCGTTGCATGGAGGAAAGTCGATGGCAAACAGCTATGATCCGAGGACCTCTACCGGAATTCCCACCGAGCAGGTCGGCTCCCTCCCCAGGCCGATGAAGCTGCAGGAGGCCTATGCCGCCTATGATGCCGGAAAGATAAGCTTTGCCCAACTGGAGGCGGAGCAGGAGGCCGCGGTCCGCGATTCAATCAGCCGCCTGGAAGCCACGGGTTCGCCCGTCATCTCCGACGGCGAGCAGCGCATTTCCAGCTTTGCCACCTATCCCCTGGTGGATACGCTGGGCGGCTCGGGGCTTGGCGGCAATCTCGCGCCGGACGGTCAATATTTCGCCATTTTTGCCGACGGCCATCACCGGCAACTGCCGCGGCTGACGGGAGGTCCCTTCCGCTACCGCACCTATGCGGGCGACATGCTGAAAAAATCCATCAAAATGACCATCCGGCCCATGAAACAGGCGGTCATCGCGCCTTCCATGATCAGCCTCATCTATCCGCTGGATGAAGAGGTGCCCGGTTATCCACGCCGCCGATTCGAGGAAGACCTGTGCAACGAATGCGAGAAGGATATTCGCCTGGCCTTCGCGGCTGGAGCGGTAAGGGTCTCGATCGATTTCACGGAGGGACGACTCGCCCTCAGGGAGGATCCCCGCAATCCCTGGACCGGCCGCAATATGCTCCCCTATTTCGTCGAGCTCGTCAACCGGGTGGTTGACCGTTTCACGCCCGGGGAAAGAAGGAATATCGGGGTGCACACCTGTCCGGGCGGCGACCGCGATTCGGTCCACAGTGCCGATGTTCCCTACCATAGTCTCCTGCCGAGCCTGTTCAGGATCAATGCCGGCTATTTCCTCATTCAGTTGGCCAGCGAGCGGGACAAAGAGAGTGTGTACCGGGAAATCGGCAACAATCTGCGGGAGGATGCCAACGGCATCCCGCAGATGGCCTACATCGGGGTGATCAATCCGCTCAACCCGCGGGTTGAATCGGCGGGGGAGGTAAGGGATGCGCTGATCAAGGCCGCCAGGTATATTGCGAAAGAACAACTCGGTTCCACGGATGATTGCGGTTTCTCGCCCTTCAGCATCGATGAGAAGCCGAACTACGGGTCTCCGGATTTTGCCCGGGAGATTGCCTTTCAGAAGATCAGCAACCGGGTGAAGGGAACCAGGTTGGCCGCCGAGCAGCTCGGCCTTGTTTGAGCGGTCCGTTACCGTTTTCCCGGATTGTACCGGATGCATTTGTCTGTGTGGCGGCGGCCGTCAGGGAGCATGTGATCCCGGGGACGGCCGAAGCTGAAGTTCACTGTTAACGGAAAGGAGGAGTCTCATGAAAAACGTCTGCCTGCTGTTGGGAACGATTACCCTTTGCTTCATCCATGGCTGGGCACCGGCCTGGGCGGATTCGTCGGAGCCGCAGCTCCCGAAGGATCTGACAGGCTACCGGCATATTCATTCCCTGGTAATCAATGACAAGGAAAGTCCCCTGTTCGGATTTCATCATTTCTATATCAATGAAACCGGCTGGGAAACCTTCAAAAATCAAGGTCCCTTTCCCTATCCCGAGGGGACGATTTTTTTAGGCGCCGTGTACAAGGTGGAGCAGGACGGCGAGCTGTATAACGAAGGGAGCGGCGCCGTCTACACCATGATGAAAAAAGATCCGGCCGCGGCGGAGACCGGCGGCTGGCTGTTCGCCTCCTTCACCCCGGACGGCAAGCCGGTGGAGCAGGACGTGAAAACCGGGTGTTTTTCCTGCCACCAGCCCTTGAAGGATCGGGACCATGTGTTTTCCAGTCCGTTAAACCTTTCATTGCCCCTGCCGTAGACCTGCCCGGCAAAGCGGGCCGTTCCCGGTTGCCCAGGGAAAATCCGGCCGCCGGTTGAGACCTTTTTCTTCAGGAGAACCGTCATGCGCAGGGTGATTGTCTCGAATTTCATGTCCCTGGACGGCTTTTTTGCCGGACCCGGCGGGGAGCTGAACTGGTTTGTCTGGGATGATGAAATGGCCGAGTATGTGAAGGCCCAGTTTACCGAAATTGACACCCTGCTCTTCGGCAGGAAGACCTATCAATTGATGGCAGACTACTGGCCGGCCGCGAAACCTCCGGAGGAAGACCCGGTCATCATCGAGGCGATGAACAGCCTGCCGAAAATTGTGTTTTCCTCAACCCTGAATCGGGCCGAGTGGCGCAATTCCCGCGTGGTCGGCGGCCATATCGACGAAGAGGTCGCCGGTCTCAAGAAACAGGCCGGCCGGGATATGGTGATTTTCGGCAGCGGCACCATTGTTTCCGCGTTCACGCGCTCAGGGCTGATTGACGAATACCGGATTTTTGTCAATCCGGTCGTGCTGGGACGGGGCCGGCCGATGTTTACCGGCCTGGAACGGGCGCACAAGTTGAAACTGCTGGGCACCAGGACGTTCCAATGCGGCAATGTCCTGCTGCGCTACAGGCCCGATAACGGATAATGAACACAAGGAGAAACGGATATGGCGGCTTTGACAGGGGAGCAGTTGGCCCAAAACATCAGACAGGGAATCAACGCCCTGAAAGAAGCCTGCGCCGGGGTTGACGAGGAGACCGCCTCCCGGGCCCCGGAAGGACGCTGGTCGCCCAAGGAGATTCTTTCCCACCTGCTGGGCCCGGAGGGTGAGGGGCATCTCGGCGTATTGCAGGCCTTCCTTGATCACGAGACGCCCAGGCTCGACATGGAAGCGGAAAACCCCTTTTTTAGCGGGCGCCGCGCCTCCATGACCTTTGCCCAGCTCCTTGACCGGGTCGAAAATGAATACGACCGGATCGCCGGGTTCGCGGCGGGCCTGTCGGCGGCGCAGCTTGATCGGCGGGCCCATGTTCCCATGCTCAAGGGCTCCGGGTTCGGAGAATATCCTACCCTGGAAGCCTTTATCGGCCTGCTGGGAGGAGCGGAAGGGTCCCATCTGCAGTTCCACACCGGCCACCTGCTGGAGGTCCTGCGGGAGCTGGGTGGGGTAAAAAAATAAAAGGAAGACCGACAAATGCAGAAAATTGAGAACCCGGCTGCGCCGGTCTTCAGAATCCAGAAGTCAGAAGACTGAGGACAGAAGAAGTTTTGCAGCTTCGCTGGAGATGTGGACAGCCCCTCACCCGGCCGGGGGCTACCTTCCCGGAAACACCCTTCTCCCGGGGGAGAAGGTGCCCCGGAGGGGCGGATGAGGGGAGGATGCGCCGGGAGGCATTGTGAAGAAAACTGGAGGATATCATTATGCTGGTGGAACCCTATCTGTTTTTCGAAGGCCGCTGTGAGGAGGCGCTGGAATTCTACCGCCGGGCGCTTGGGGCAGAGGTGACATTTCTGATGCGCTACAGGGAGAGCCCGGACCCGGCTTCCATCAGGCCGGGCATGGAGGAAAAGGTCATGCATGCCAATGTCCGCATCGGTAATTCAACCCTCATGGTTTCTGATGGCCTCTGTTCCGGCCGGGCATCCTTCAGCGGCTTCTCCCTGACCATTGCCCTGGCCGAGGAAGCGGAAACCCGGCGCCTTTTTGGGGCTCTGTCCGAAGGCGGCAAGGTGGAGATGCCCCTGGCCGAAACCTTCTGGTCGCCGTGTTTCGGCATGGTCACGGATCGTTTCGGGGTATCGTGGATGGTCATGACGGAGGCGCCAGAGTGAAGCTTCATGTCGGCACCAGCGGTTACGGGTACAAGGAATGGAAAGGGGTGTTCTATCCCGACCGGATCCCGGACCGGGACATGCTGCGCTTCTACGCCGGGCGGCTCAACGCGGTGGAGATCAATTACACCTTCTATCACATGCCCACCGAAAAAGTCCTTTTGTCCTGGGCGGAACAGGTGCCTGACAATTTCGTCTTTGCCCTCAAGGCGCCGCAGGTCATAACCCATCGCAAACGGCTGCGCGGCGTCGACGGGGAAAGCGACTATTTTTTCCGCACCATTGCCGTCCTGGGGCGGAAAACGGGGCCGGTCCTTTTTCAGTTTCCCCGGAGTTTCCGCGCCGATCGCCCGGCGCTGGAAGATTTTCTTGCCCTCCTTCCCGCAGACATTCTGTGCGCATTCGAGTTCCGCAACCGATCCTGGCTCGAGCCCGATGTACTCGGGCTGCTGCGGGACAGGAACCACAGCCTGTGCGTCGCTGATTCCGACGAGCAGCCGGCCGGGGAGATTGCCAGCACGGCGTCGTGGGGGTATCTGCGCCTTCGCCGCTCCGATTATTCGGAGGCGGACCTGGAGCGATGGAAGAAGCTGATCCTGGCTCGGAAATGGCGGCAGGCATTTGTTTTTTTCAAGCATGAGGAACAGGGCCGGGGACCGGCGTTGGCCATGCGCTTTCACGAACTTGCCGGTTCCGGACGGAGGATCGTCGGAGGTCCGGACGCGCACGATCCGGCAGGGCGAAGGGTTCCGGAG
>JALHJD010000079.1 GCA_022837185.1 Desulfobacteraceae bacterium | reverse complement strand
CCCGGCGGTAAGATGCCGGCGTCATTCCCAGTTGTTCGGCGGCGGCTTCGTACAGGCGGCTGTTGGAGCCAAACCCGGCTTCGTATAAGGCGTTGGTCACCGTCTGCCCCTGCCGCACCTGGGCCTTAAACTGCCGCATGCGCCACGAGGCGGCATACTGGCGCGGCGTCACCCCGGTGACTGCCTTAAACAGGCGCTGCAAGTGGTAAGGGCTGACGCCCACCTGCCGCCCCAATTCACCCAGCGAAAGGTTCCCTCCCGCCGCCTCAATCAAACGGCAGGCCTTTGCAGCCAGTTCAACCTGTGGGTCAGCAGCCCGCCGGGGCTGGCAGCGCCGGCGGAGTCGGATGAGCCGGGCGGCCCGCACCATGTCGGCGCGCAACGAGGTGCTTCTCTATCAGCGGCATCCTTCCCCCTATATTCTCTGGGCCCTGGCGAAATACGCCGCCGCGGGCCTGCTGCGGATGTAAGCGGGGCGGTCATGAACACCACCTCCATCTCCATCATCATCCCCACCCTGAACGGCGGCAGACGCTTCGGCAGCCTCCTTGCGTCCCTGCGGGCACAGACCGTCGTCCCGGAGGAGCTGCTTGTGGTGGATTCGGGGTCGGATGACGGGACCCCGGACCTGGCCGGGCAATACGGCGCCACGGTCCTGACTGTTCCGCCGCGGGAATTTGACCATGGCGGGACGAGAACCATGGCGGCCAGGAGAGCGTCGGGCGATTTCCTCCTGTTCATGACCCAGGATGCAGTGCCGGTGGACAGCCATGCCCTGGAAAATCTGATGGAACCCTTCGGCGACCCCCGGGTAGCCGCCGTGTACGGCCGGCAGCTACCCTTCCCCGACGCAACATGTTTCGCCCGGCATCTGCGGTTGTTCAACTATCCGGAAAAGCCGGCCTGCCGCTGCTGGGAGGATCGGCACCGATTCGGCTTCAGGACCGCCTTTATCTCCAATTCCTTCGCGGCCTATCGCAAAGAGACCCTCGCCGCGGTCGGCTTTTTCGAAGAAGGACTGCTGTTCGGCGAAGACACCTTTACAGTGGCAAAACTTCTGCGCAGCGGATATTGTGTGTTCTACGCCGCGACCGCAAAAGTATGGCATTCGCACAATTATTCGACCTGGCAGGAATTCAGGCGCTATTTTGACATCGGCGTGGTTCATGCCCGGCATCGTGAACTGCTGCGGGATTTCGGCACTCCGGCCGGTGAGGGGCGGAAATATGTGTTCTCCGAGCTTTCCTTCCTGATGCGGGAAAAGAATTTCCTGCGGCTGCCGGCCGGTCTCTGGCGAAACAGCATGAAATTTCTCGCCTATAATCTGGGGAAACGATACACGGCGCTGCCCCCCCGCCTGGCGGCGCTGTGCAGCATGAACAGGCGGTGGTGGTCCGGACCGGCCGGTAAAGGAGCATAATGTCTCCCGCCCTATCCTGGAACCTGCGGGAACGCACTTCCTTCATCTACAGAATACTGCACATCATCGACTGTTCGCTGGTCTGCGGGTTTCTGTGGTTGCTGGTCCGGCTGTACAATGTTCCCTGGAGTACCTATTATTCGTGGTTCCTGGTCGTCATCTTCGTCGCCTGCTTCCTCAGTTTTCAGTACTTTCAATTGTACAGGTCCTGGCGGGGCTGGAAGTACTACCGGGAGTTTTTCGTCATACTCAAGGCCTGGGCAACCGTTGTCGGCATCCTGTTGTTTTACTTCTTCATTTTCAAGATCTCCGAAGCCTATTCCCGGGCCGTCTTCATGGTCTGGTCCTTTCTCTCCCCCCTGCTGATCTTTGTCTCCCATCTCCTTGTTCGCAAGCTGCTCCGGTATTTCCGCTCCCAGGGAAAGAATATCCGCCATGCCGTCATTGCCGGGGCAGGAGACCTGGGAATGAGAACCATGCAGCAGCTGGAGGCCATTCCGTGGGCGGGCATCGAGGTGGTCGGCTGTTTTGACGATAAAATTGAATCGCAGGAGAACCTGGAACGGCTGAAAAAACCACTGCTGGGCAGGATCGACGATATCGCTCCCTATCTGCGGGCGCATGATATTGATTATGTCTATATCGCCCTGCCCATGCGGGCCGAGCGGAAAATATTCAAGATCCTCGGGGAATGCCGCGACCTCGGCGCCCAGATCTTCCTGGTGCCCGATCTGTATATCTACGGCCTCCACCACGCGGAGATCCAGTCCCTCGGCGATATGCTGGTGCTCAGCTTCAACCCCTACAGCAGCTGGAAGCGTTTTTTCGACGTGGTCTTTTCCTCCCTGGTGCTGGTGACCTTCTTCCCCCTCCTGCTGCTCATCGCCCTGCTTATCAAGCTTGACAGCAGGGGGCCGGTTTTTTACGCCCACAGGAGGATAACCACCAGCGGCAGGGAGTTCCAGTGTCTGAAATTCCGGACCATGGTTGTCGATGCGGATAAGCGGCTGGAGGAAATTCTGGCCGCGGACCCCCGGCTGCGCGAGGAGTGGGACAAGACCTACAAGCTGAAAAACGACCCGCGGATTACCCGGGTCGGCCGCTTTCTCCGCCGTACCAGCCTGGATGAATTCCCCCAGTTCATCAATGTCCTGAAAGGGGAGATGAGCGTGGTCGGCGCCCGGCCCATCGTCGGCCGGGAGCTCGAGGAGTACTACAAGCTCAAGGATCGGGAAAGCGCGGGCCGCTACTGCTCCATGAAGCCGGGAATAACCGGGCCCTGGCAGGTCACGATGCGCGCTGACATGAAGGACTACCAGGAGCGCATTGAACTGGATGACTGGTATATTCTGAACTATTCCCTCTGGTACGACATCAAGATCATCGCCAAAACCGTCTGGTGCGTCTTTACCGGCAAGGGGGCCTATTGAATTTTCTCCCCCCGCCGCCGTCAGGGCTGCGGGGTGGCGATGAGCTTGCGCACCAGTTCGGCGGGGGCATCGTTCAGTGCGTCCTCGATGGCCACAAGGGGCTGTTCGGTCCGTTCCGCTCTCCTGATGAGCGTTGATTCCGGAAAGCAGACCAGGGGATCGATCCCCAGGTTTTCCCTGAGGAACTGCCTGTCTTCCTCACCACCAATCAGGTTGCCGACAAAAGCGACATGGTTGATCCGGGCCTCTTCGGCCAGTTTCCGTATTTTCAACCCGGTCCGGATGCTCGACCTGGAAGGGATGACCACGATCAGCAGGTGATCGACGCCGGCGATGGTTCCCCGGCCGAGATGCTCGACGCCCGCTTCCATGTCAAGCAGAACGACATCGTTGTCACCGAGGAGCATTTTTTGCAGCATCTTGCGCAGGACCTGGTTTTCCGGGCAGGCGCAGCCCGCCTCGGCCTTCTGAATGGCCCCCAGAACCATGAGCCGGTAGCCGCCGCGGCGGATCATGAACCGCTCGAGCAGGTCATTGACCTGCGGGTTGAGCTGATAATAGGGGGAGCCGGGGGTCTTTCCCGCCCGTTCGGCCAGCAGCCCGGTCATTTCAGCGAGCGGCGTTATACCCTCCGGGCTGATGCCCAGGGTCTGGGCCATATGCGGACTCGGATCGGCGTCGATGATGAGCACGTCCCTGCCCAGGCGTTGAAACTCCCTGGCAGCCAGGGCCATAATGGTGGTTTTGCCGACGCCGCCTTTGCCGCTTATCGCTATTTTCATAACTTCGCTTCCTGATTTTGTTGCCTTCCCGGCTGGAATGATTACAATACGGAAAACAAAAACAAACCCGCAACAGCAGTTAAGGAGAACGGATAATGAATGCACAGTACGGTACCAGCTCGTTGACCATGGCGCAAGTCCGGCAGGAGGCCTCCACGGTTTTCCTTGCCAAGGTGTTCAACTGGATGGCACTCGGTCTCGGCCTGACAGGCATCGTGGCCTTTCTGACCGCCCACTCCGGGCTGGCCATGGCCATAGTCGCCACCCCTCTCTTTTTTGTTCTTATCCTCGCTGAACTTGGCATCGTCTTTTACCTGTCGGCCCGAATCGACAAGATGCAGCCCGGCACGGCCACCGGACTGTTCATCGGCTACTCGTTCCTGAACGGGCTGACCCTGTCGGCTATTTTTCTCGCCTACACCTCGGCCTCCATTGCCGGGACGTTTTTCATCACCGCCGGCATGTTCGGGGCCATGGCGGTGTACGGCCTGATCACCAAACGGGACCTGTCGGCCATGGGTTCGTTCATGTTCATGGGCCTGATCGGCATCATCCTGGCTTCCATCGTCAACATCTTTCTGAAGAGTTCCGCCCTGTACTGGACGATCTCGGTCATCGGCGTTCTGGTGTTCGTCGGCTTGACCGCCTGGGACGTGCAGAAGCTCAAGAACATGGGCGAGCAGGGCATAATGGAGCAAGGGGAGGCGGCCATTCGGAGGGGGGCCATCATCGGCGCCCTGGCCCTGTATCTGGACTTTATCAACCTGTTCCTGATGCTGCTCAGGTTTTTCGGCGGCAGCAGGGAGTAAATCGACCGGGGCCGGCTGACCGGGCCGAGCAGAGGCAGAGACCGTTGGGACCTTGACGCTCCGGGAGGGTTCGTTCCGGCCCGGAGCCCCCTGGGGCTGATCGTTACTGGTACCTTTCCTCCAGGGAGTAGAGCTGGTCGAGATAGTTTTCCTTGTAAATCAACCTGTTCGAGGATTCGACTTCCTCGATGAGCCGGGGGAGAACCTGGGCTATGTCCAGTCCGTGGCGGTTGATTCCCTTTTCATTGGCCAGGTCGAGAAGCAGAACCGAGTAGTAGTTGACCACCAGCCGAGACCGTGAATCCCGCCGAAAAAGATATGATCTTCCCCCCATGGTGTTGAGAAAAAATCCCGCATACTCATACATATCGGCGAGTTCCGGCGAAAAACCGAACAACTCCCGATCGCACCCGTCACTGGTCGACCAGAGGTAGATATCGGCGGCCACATCCTCTATCTTGTCACGCTCCCTGTCCAGGATCATTTTGATCAGCAGTATATTGTCCTTGCCGATAATGCGGAAAAAGTGCGCCATGTTCTTCAGGATGGTGTAGAGATCGTCCGATTCCCGTGTCACAATGGGCGGGTTGTCAAGCAGCCGGTAGGCCAGGGCAATGAAATATTCCCGGGACGGCTTGTCCATGGGAAAGGCCTGAATGTATTCCCGCTTGTCGAGATGATCGAAAAAACCGTTGAGCCGGCCCGCCAGCGTGGCGCACCGGTCCGCCAGGAGTTCCTCCTCCGACGGCTGCGCCGCTTCGGGTTCGGCAACGTCAGCCTCGGACGGCGGCAGGAAGTCCCGGTCTGGAGCAGGAGCGGACTCCTCCGGCTGTTCCGCGGGAAGGAGCGGGGTCTCGACGGCGGAGGGGGCCTGGCGCTCCGGTTCCGGGGGGACCGGCTCGGCGGGCTGCCGGTCTGTGAAAGGAAAGAACAGCAAGGCCGCCCCTATGCCCAGCCCGATAAGGACAAAAAAGATGAGAACCGGCCGCAGGGGATTGGTCTTCTTTTCCCGGCGGCGGGGAGAGGGTCTGTTTTCCTGGTTCGACATGATCGCCCGCTGAGGTTGAAGTTACCCGTGCATCTAGGAAAAACCGGCGGCGAACGGCCGGCGGATCAGGGAGCCGCCGCGGGCTGCAGCCCGGCGAAGCGCCTGCGCGGTCCGGCGGTTTTTTTTGCCGGCAGGTGGTGCCGCGCAAGATTATACCCTGTTTACTCAAATGTAGCAGAACAATGGACGGAATGGAAAAGAAAAAAGCGCTTGGGGCGAAAATGCGCCCGGGCCCGACGACACATCATGGGCGGTGGATGCCGGGGCGAGTATACGGTTTATGCATTTCCTCTTGACGCTCACAGGTGAACCGACTAAATATTCAAATTTAATGACATGGGTCTGAAGATTGTGTTGACGGAAACCCTGTCCCTGTTGCGCGGGGTACCTCTTCGGTTTCCGGTTTACTCTCAAACAAAAGGAGGAACGAATCATGCCAGTTTACGTCGTGGGTCACAAAAGTCCTGATACGGATTCAGTTACCGCTGCCATCGCCTATGCGGAATTGATGAAAGCCAAGGGAGAGGATTATATCCCGTGTATTCAGGGCAAGCCGAATCCGGAAACGGAAACCGTGCTGAAGCGATTCGGCGCCGCCGTTCCCGAGTCGTTGACGGATGCCACCGGCAAGAAAATTGCCCTTGTCGACCACAGTGATCTTGCCCAGGCGCCGGACAATCTGAGCCAGGGTGAGGTCGTTGCCATTGTCGATCATCACAAGATCGGGGATGTCACCACCAACAATCCGATTTTCTTCTGGGCCATGCCGGTGGGCTGTACCGGAACGGTCCTCAAGGTCCTCTATGATCTGGAAGGAGTCGCCATTAAGCCGAACGTAGCCGGCATGATGATGGCTGCCATTCTCAGCGACACCGTCAATTTCAAGTCGCCCACCTGCACCGATGCCGATAAAAAGGCGGTGGCGGAACTGAAAGCCATCTCCGGCGTTACCGATACCGATGCGCTCTTCATGGAAATGCTGAAGGCCAAAAGCGCCGTCGAGGGCGTGCCGGCAATGGAACTGCTGGACCGCGACTACAAGGACTTCGACATGAAAGGCAAGAAGGTCGGCGTCGGCCAGCTGGAACTCGCCACCCTGGATCAGGTCGCCTCCATGCGTGACGACCTGTACAAGGCCATGCAGGAAAAGAAGGCCGGCGGCCGCCACACCGTTCTGCTCATGCTCACCGACGTTGTCAAGGAAGGAACCGACCTGATGGTTGCCTCCGACGAGCCGGCCTTGATCGAGGGAGCTTTCAACGCCAAGCTGCAGGGCAATTCCATGTGGATCGAGGGGATGATGAGCCGCAAAAAGCAGACCATTCCCAATCTGCAAAAGGCCTTCGGGCTCTGATATTTTCAGCCTCCAGCAGAATGACGGAAGGGCGGCCTCGGGCCGCCCTTTTCATTTAGTGGCCCGCGGCGGGGCAGCGGATGATGCCGACCTTCTCCTCATGGACGAAATTGGGATCGTGCTCGGGCGTGTGGCACTGGAGGCAGGTTGATGCATCCGGCCGGCGGGGCTTGAATTCCTCCGGCTTTTCCGCATGGCGCTTTCCCGGTCCGTGGCATGCTTCACAGCCCACGCCCCTGAGCTCCGGGGGCAGGCCGGCCAGCAGGTTGTCCCTGACGACCGTTTCCAGGTCGTAGGTCGGCAGGGTCACATGACAGACGAGACAGTCCTGGTTAAATTGCTGCCGAGCCTTTTCCAGGGTATGCCAGGCCCCGGCATGTTTGGTCTGCTGCCAGAACAGCGTTTGTTCGGGATGACAGGAGCGGCAGGCCTGCCACCCGGCCATGGCTGACTCCGGCCCGGAGGCCGGGACATTGCCCGTCCGTTTTGCCTCCTCCAGGATTTTCCTGTGGGTGCTGTTCACCGCATCCCTGGTCTGCAGGACAATCTTGCCGACCCCGGGGTCTTCCGGCAGCGATACCTTGAGGGCGATAAAATTTCCGGTGTACGATGAGGATTGGTCCTGTTCCGGCCGGGCCTGCCCCTCCAGCCGGCTTATTTCCTCGGCTGTCCGCTCCTTGTCCGCCAGAAGCTGCAGGTAGTCCGGGTTCTCCATCCTTTCCCGCTGCTCCAGTCGTTTTTCCATCCGCCCCAGGCGCCAGCTGATGCGGTCGAGACGGTCCTTCGCTTCCTTGTGTCGCCGCAATGCAGCCTGGCCCCATTGCAGGGAGGACGGCTGCCAATTGATGTCCATTCTGCCGAGATATTGTCCCCTGCTGCTGACCTGGGTGATGAGGGCATTGCCGAACAGTCTGGGGGGCTTGGCGGCCGTGGAGGTGCCGGATTGGACGATAAGGTTGATCTCCTCGAACTCTTCGGCGATCCGGCGGTTGGCCTCTTCGGGATAGCTGGAGAGCAGGATGATCATGTCGGCTTTTCCCCTGACCTTCTTCAAGGTATCGGCGAGAACGTCGGGCCAGGGCAGGATCCGGAAATCCTTCGGTCCCGACAGGGGGACGGTATTGATCTGATCATCGGTGAGGCCGATCACGGCGATGGAGATTTCGGCAACCCGGGTGAGGATGAAGGGTTGAATGGTCCCCTTCGGGACCGTCTCGCTCTCCAGGTTGGCGGACACCCAGGGAAGAGCAGGCGTCCCGTTCCGCCGGGCCAGAAAGTTGAGCCCGACGGCAAGATCCTGGGCCGCGATTCCCACGGCGGCATACTGCATCACCCCCATGGCCTCGATGATGCCGGCTGCCTGCATTTTTCTGGCCTCGAGGAGGGGCTCGGGAATCATCGGCCGCTCGAAGAGCAGGCCGCCGGCATCGAGCAGCAGGACAGGCTTGTCCGATTCGTTCCGGATCTGCTCGATCATGTATGCTTTTCTGGACAGACCGCCCAGTTGATTCGAGCTTCAGCCGCAGGGCTCGGTCTCCCCCCGGTTGTCATTGGAGTAGAGCAGGATGAATTCATTGCCCAAACCCGCGGCAGGGCGAAGCAGCACCAGCAGCATTGCAACAAGAAGCAGCAGGGTGCCTGGTCCGCTCCGGGAAGTGTCAGGATTTTTTCCGTTCATATTCATTGGCCCGTTGCTGAAGAATTTTCCGCCATTTCATCAGGCGGTCGCGGATGGTCGCCTCGTATCCGCGGTTTGTCGGTTCATAATAGGTTCGGCCCTTCAGTTCCGGGGGCAGGTGCTCCTGGTCCACGAGGGCGTCGCGGTTGTCATGGGCGTACTGATAGTTTCTGCCGTAGCCGATGTCCTTCATCAGCCTGGTCGGGGCGTTCCGCAGGTGGAGGGGAACGGGGAGTGCCCCGGTTGCGGCGATATCCTGGCGGACCTTGTTGCCCGCCGCGTACAGGGCATTGCTTTTGGGGGCGGTGGCCAGGTAGACCGCGGCCTGCAGCAGGGCAAGCTCCCCTTCGGGGGAGCCGAGCAGATGGTAGGCGGCCCTGCAGTTCAAGGCAAGGTGCAGGGCGTTGGGGTCCGCGTTGCCGATGTCCTCGGAGGCGAAACGGATGAGGCGGCGGGCGATATACAGGGGATCTTCTCCCGCTTCCAGCATCCGGGCCAGCCAGTAGACGGCTCCGTCGGGGTCGCTGTCCCGCAGGCTTTTATGCAGGGCCGAGATCTGGTTGTAATGCTCCTCTCCCCCCGCGTCATACCGGAGGGTGCGGTGCTGAGCCGCCTCGGCCACGAGTTCGGCGGTGATGCGCGGCTGATCGTTATTGTCCTTCCTGTTTGCTTCAACGGCGAGTACGGCTGCCGTCTCCAGACAGTTCAGCCCCCGCCGGCTGTCCCCGTCGGCATGGCGGACCAGGGCGTCAAGTCCTTCATCGTCAATGGAAAAATTATAGGCGCCCAGGCCGCGGTCAGAATCACGGAGGGCCCGCAGCAGGATGGACCTGATATGTTCCGGGGCGAGGGGTTCCAGGACCAGGGTCTGGCAGCGCGACAACAGGGGGGCGATAACGTTGAACGACGGATTTTCGGTGGTTGCGCCGATCAGGGTCAGCAGGCCGCTTTCAACATGAGGGAGAAAGGCATCCTGCTGGCTTTTGTTGAACCGGTGGATTTCATCGACAAAGAGAACGGTGTCAATGTCCTGTTCGCGCTTGCGGCGGGCCTCCTCGACGATCTGCCGGATTTCCTTGACCCCGGAAAGAACCGCGGAAAAGAAAACAAAGTGGGCGTCAACGGCCTGGGCGAGAATGGTCGCCAGCGTCGTCTTGCCCGAGCCGGGCGGACCCCAGAGGAGCAGGGAGGGCAGCCTGCGGGTCTGGATCAGCTGATGCAGCAGCCGCCCGGGGCCGACCAGGTGCTCCTGTCCGGCAAATTCCTCCAGGGAACGGGGGCGGATGCGTTCAGCCAAAGGGGTGCTGGAATCTAGGGGTGCATGCATCGCAGTAGTGTACTATTGGCATAAAGCGGCTGAGAGTCAAGAGAGAGCCGAACCCCCGGGGGCGCCGCATAAGTGCAATTCCTTGCGCCGGCATCTCCATGATGGTAGAGTAACATAATAAAGTAACTCGATTTTCTCCATACATTCCATGAAATTGAGCAATATTCTGCTGGTTGCCCCCGATGAAAGCGACATCCGCGACATCCGGGAAGCGCTGATCGAGCATGACGTCCTGACCTGTACGGACCCCCGGGAACTGGTCTCGGCCTGTCTCGACAACGACGTTCATCTCGTCATCATCGAGGAGGAGTTTCCCGGTCACAGCGGCTGCGAGCTGTTTGCCGGGCTGCGCAGGCACAGGCCCTGGCTGGCCGGGTTTCTGCTGACCGGCAGGGCCGGCGAGGACCTTCTGCGCAAGGCCCTTGATGCCGGATTCACCGGACTGCTCGAGAAGCCGGTTGATCCGGTCAAGCTGCTGCAGCGGATGTACCGGGCCATGGAATCCGCAAGCCACCGGGAGGAAGAGACCCGGCTGAAGACCCTGCTGCCCCTCTACAGCTTCGGCGAACATTTTCTTGCCGCGGCCACCGAGCAGGATGTGTTTGACGGGCTGGTCAACATTGTCTCGGAGGTGACCAAGGCATCCCGCATATCGGTCATGTGGTTCAGGGAAGACGAGGGGTGTCTGCGCATCGTCGCCGCCAAGG
>JALHJD010000409.1 GCA_022837185.1 Desulfobacteraceae bacterium | reverse complement strand
TTCCAAAACAACAGCGGTAGGGAACGGTCGCGATAACCTGGATGTCACAAGCCCCGCCCTACATCAATTCACCATCCCCAATCCACTATCCACTATCCACTATCCACCATCCACCATTCACTATCCCCTATCCACCATCCACCATGAACTACTTGAGCACAAACACCCCGGAGGCCACGGCCGTTTTCCCCTGCTTCCCCACGACACGCCAGTAAATCGGAGCGCCGTTTTTGCCTAAGCGCAAAATGTTGTTCCACACAAACCTGCTCGGCGTGTAAGCTTCCGCTTTCACCCAGTTCAGCAAGGGCACCGTAATCACGCGCCCGGTGAAATTCCCGGAGGCGCAAAACTGCAAACGATACCCGGCAAATCCTTCCCCGCTCCAGGAAAAGCTCAGCGGAGCCGACGCCAGCGCTGAACCGTTCGCGGGCGATAGTAACGTAATGTTTGTTTCCAGAGGCGCGGTCATTGCCACGGTAATCGGTCCGTGGAATGTGCTCTTCCCCCGGTTGTCGATGTCTTCCAGTTTGTAATACCAGGTCCGCTCGGGACGGTTCCGGTCCGTGTAAGTGTAGTTTGCGCCCTGAGAGGGGCTGCCTTCCGCGGGAAGAAGTGCCTGCGTGATTCTCGCATAAGGCCCCGCTTTCGCAAGCGAGCGCCAGACATGGAAGCCTGCGTTGGCAATCTCCGCTCCCGTCTCCCATTTCAACACCACGTCAGCCCCCGACCGCAGACCTGTAAAGGAACGCAGGGTGATCAGGGTGGAGACGATAGAGAAAACGACTCCCATGTTGGCGTCTCCCCCTTGTCCCGTCACTCCGTACAGGATGCCTCCCGCAAGAACCGGGCTGCCGTAAGGCACGCATCCGTCATCCACGCCGCCGGAAAACTGATGAAGCAGAGAAAAGTTTGCGCCGCTGGTCTCCAGTTTAAAAATGGTTCCGAGATCGGATGAGCCGCCGGAGGCCGTGACGCCATAAAGGACAGCGCCGCCTTGCGCCAGCTTCCCGTATGGATTACTTCCGTCGCCGGGATTGCCCGCAAACGACCGCAGAAGGGAAAAATCGCCGCCGGCTGTGTTGATCTTGAAAATTGTTCCTTTGTTGTTCGCTCCGCCCAGAGAGGTCATCCCGTAAAGCGTGGAACCGTCGAGGATGAGGCTGTTCATGGGCGAGTCCCCATCGGCCGGCTGACCGGAAAATTCCCGGAGCAGCGTGTAATTTGTGCCGTCGGGGTTGATTTTGAAAATCGTCCCGATGTCGCTTGCGCCGCCCTGGGGAGTCATGCCGTAAAGCACGCCGCCGGAAAGAAGGAGCTCGCCCAGAGGAGCCTTGCCGTCGCCCGAAGCGCCGAAGGAATGCAGAATGCTCAACGTGCTGCTGCCCGTATCGTACTTGAAAATCGTTCCCCCATCTCTTTCACCTCCGCCGGAGGTCATGCCGTAGAGCACCGCACCGTCCAGAATCAGACCGCCGTAAGGATAGGTGCCGTCGAATTTCCCGCCAAATGTATGGAGGAGCGTAAATCCGGTGCCGTCGGTTG
>JALHJD010000078.1:7685-18342 GCA_022837185.1 Desulfobacteraceae bacterium | reverse complement strand
CGTTTGCATTGGGAACGCTGAATTGGACAAGACAATTTCCGAGCGGAGGTCCTCATTCCTGTCGAGGGCGATGTTGAGCGACGATCAGGAATTCCAGGCCGGCAAAGGCGATCGGCGGGAAATTTCGCTGAAAATTCTCCGTTCCCTCCGCATTATCTCCAGAGCAGCTCAGGCCTACTCCCGCATGGTGGAAAAAAAATGCGGCGTAAGCGGCGCGGAGCTCTGGATGATGTGGGAAATTCTGCATTATCCCGGTATACGGGTTTCCGACCTTGCCGCCTCGATGGCCATCCAGGCGCCGACCTGCAGCAACCTCCTGGTGAAGCTGCAGGAGAAGGGCCTGATCCGCCGGGTGCGATCCGATCCCGACCATCGGGCGGTCAGGGTGTATCTGACGGAAGAGGGAGCGCAGCTGATGTCACGCGCGCCCCGCCCGGCCCAGGGATATCTGCAGGAAGGGTTGCGCCGGATGTCCGGCGACTGCCTGCGGGATCTGAATGCCGGCCTCGAACAGCTCGTCAAAAATTTTACCGGCGGCAGCGATGAATCCTCGGGAACGGTGCCGCACACGGAAAAGGAATAACATGAACCATACCATTGCTCCATTTCCGGGAAGGCTGGACCGGGATGCATTGTTCTGCATTCATCTTTTCTGGTTCCTGGGACGGTGATCATGCTTGTTGTCAGAAATTTTTCTGTTGCCCGTCGGCTTCTGTGGTGCGGTTGTGTCGCTTGGCTCCTTTTTTTCGCCCTGCCGGGGATGGTCCAGGCAAAAATGGTTGCCGTCGACCGTGACCGGATCAATGTCCGGAGCGGCCCGGGGACGAATTATACGATTCTGTGGCATATTGACAGAGGATATCCTCTGCAGGTGATAGGTGCCAAGGGGGCTTGGTACAGGGTCCGTGATTTTGAGGACGACGTGGGCTGGGTGTACAAACCCCTGACCGCCGAGCGTGCCCATGTCGTGGTCAAGAAGCCGGAGATCAATGTCCGGTCCGGCCCCGGCACCAATTACCGTATTGTGGCAAAAGCCCGGGAAGGGGTGGTTTTTCGCACCGTCAACCGGCAAAAAGGCTGGGTCAAGGTGCGGCACGAGAACGGCACGACCGGATGGGTCGCCCGGAACCTGGTATGGGGATGGTGAAGATGGGCGGCAACGGTTTGTATATTCAGCTGTTCAGCATTCATGGCCTGATCCGGGGCACGGCTCCGGAGCTTGGCCGTGATGCCGATACCGGCGGCCAGGTGAAATATGTGCTGGAACTGGCCAGGGCATTGGCGGCGAGAGACGATGTCGAGCAGGTTGACCTGTTCACGCGGCTGGTCGAGGACAAGACCGTATCTCCTGATTACAGCGAAGAGATCGAACCTCTGTCGGACAAGGCGCGGATAGTCCGTTTGCAGTGCGGCGGCCGCAGGTATATCCGCAAGGAGCTGTTATGGCCTCATCTTGAGGAATACATTGATAAAACCATCAAGTTCCTCAAAAAACAGCAGCGGATTCCCGATTTTTTTCACGGCCACTATGCCGATGCCGGTTATGTCGCCATGGAACTGGCCAAGGCCTTTGACAGGCCTTTTGTCTTTACCGGCCATTCCCTGGGCCGCAACAAACGGGACAAGCTGCTGGGCGAAGGCCTGTCCATGGAGAGAATAAACAGACATTACCACATCGACACCCGGGTCCACGTCGAGGAGGATATCATCGCCTCCGCCGGCCTGATCGTTACCTCGACCCAGCAGGAAATCGACAGGCAGTACGGACTGTACCGGAATTTTGCCAAAGGGAACTATGCCGTTATTCCGCCGGGCATCGACCTGGACATATTTTATCCCTATTACCATTATCATATTGATGTCGAACATATCCACGAGGAGGTCAAACAGGCCCGTTTCGCCCTGTTGAATGAACTGCGGCGATTCTGGATGAGCCCGGAAAAGCCGTTTATCCTTGCCCTGTGCCGGCCTGATCACCGGAAAAACATCACCGGCCTGATCGAGGCCTACGGGACCAACCGGGAAGTGCAGGCTATCGCCAACCTGGCCGTCTTTGCCGGTATACGGCAGAATATTTCGGCGATGGAGGAAAACGAGCGGGAGGTCCTCACGGATATGCTGCTGCAAATGGACCGGTTTGATCTCTACGGCAAGCTTGCCATTCCCAAGAAGCATGATTTTGCCACCGAGGTTCCCGAGCTCTACCGGTTATGCGCCGAAAGCAGGGGGGTTTTTGTCAACCCGGCGCTGGTGGAGCCCTTCGGGCTGACCCTGATCGAGGCCTCCGCCTGCGGACTGCCGATCGTTGCCACCAATGACGGCGGCCCGGTTGATATCGTAAGGAACTGCAACAACGGCATACTCGTTGACGTCAGCCGGCCCGGCAGCATCGCCGAGGCCGTCAAGGCCATCCTGATCAATGAACAGACCTGGGACGCCTATTCCAAAAACGGCATAACCGAGGTCCGGAATCATTACTCCTGGCCGTCCCATTGTCACACGGTGATGCAGGAGATTCAGGCCGCCTTTCCCGTTCTCCGGCGGCAGGCGGATCAGGCTCATGCGGCCCATGCGGCGGGTTTTTCGGCGGACAGCAGGCCGTCCTTCGGCGCCCGTCTGACAGGGTCCAGCCACCTGCTGATCACCGATATCGACAACACTCTGGTCGGGGAACCGCGGAGCATGTACAGACTCCTGGATATCCTCGACAAGTACCGTGAATCCATCGCCTGGGGGGTGGCTACCGGCCGCAGTCTGGAACTGACCCTGGAGTCGATGACCGAAAACAATATTCCCATACCGGACATCCTGATCTGTTCGGTCGGCACCGAAATCTATTACGGCCCGGATCTGCGCAATGACAAGGGCTGGCAGACGCATATTTCCGACGGCTGGAAGCTGGAGGACATCAAGGGGACCCTGGCGGATCTTCCTTTTCTCCAGTTCCAGGAGGCGGAAGGACAGACCAGCCACAAGATAAGCTACTACATGGAAAACAATCCCGAGTACCTCGCCGAAATCCACCGGCGGCTCCGGGAGGCGCGTCTGCCCTGCCAGGTGATCTACTCCCATGGCCGGTACCTCGACATCCTGCCGCAGCGGGCATCCAAGGGCAAGGCGATCAAGTACCTGAAGTACAAGTACGAGTTCCCGCCCAGCAAGGTCATGGTGGCCGGCGATTCCGGCAATGACGAGGACATGCTGCGGAGAAAGAGCAACGGCCTGGTGGTCGGCAACCACAGCGAAGAGTTGAACTCCCTCAAAGGCCGGCCCAATATCTACTTCAGTGCAAAACGGTACGCGGCGGGGATAATCGACGGCCTGATCCGCTACGGCTTCATTCCCCCTCACGAGGGGAACGATACCGGGGAGCCTACCCCGGACACGTGATCATCCGCCAGGCCCGGGCAGCCACTCCACTTGCCTGTCCCTCCGCCGCCGAGGAGAACAGGGAGCGGGGGTGCGGACCATTCGTCTGAATTACCTTTTTCATAAATTTCTGTTGCCTTTCCGCCCTGCGGAAGGGTATTGCAAGCGGGAGCCGGGGAGGGCATTCAGCCGGGTTCGCCGGCCGCCGGCATCTCTTCAATCATGTACGATGGGCCGGGACAGGAGCCCCTTTCCGGCAACGGAGGCTGTTCATGGCCAAACGGCTTCTTCTGCTCAGGCATGCGGCAACACCGGCTGGGAACGAGAGCCGCCTGGTCGGTTCCACCGATGTGCCGGCGAGCCCGGCCGGTCTGGACGAGATGCGCCGCCTGGCGGGAGTTCTCGAACGGTTCTCCCCCCATGTCTGGTACTGCAGTCCGCTGCGCAGGGCGCGGCAGACGGCGGCACGGTTGCGGGAGGTGTATCCCCCGGCCGGGGAGGTCGTCGTCGATGAACGGCTGCGGGAAATCGATTTCGGCCGGTGGGAGATGCAGAGCTTCGCGGATATCGCCGCCGCGGACCCGGAAGGGGTTCGGCGCTGGACGGAGTTTGATGGTTTTGTCTTTCCTGGGGGCGAGGGAGTCGGGGACTTTCAGGAACGGGTCGCGGAAGTGCTGGCCGAGCTGTCCGGCTCCGATACAGGCGAAATAGGAGTCATCACCCACGGCGGCGTGATCCGGTCCATGATCTGCCTGGCCCTGGGATTGCATCCGGCAAAGTATCTGCTGTTCGATGTGCGCCCCGCGGCATTGACGGTTATTGATCTGCACGGGGCGCGGGGGGTCCTGACCGGACTGAATCTCTGATGGCGCGCATTACCCTCATTACCGGCGGCAGCCGGAGCGGCAAATCCTCTTTTGCCCAGCGGCTGGCCGAAGAGGAGGCCGGATCGAGGCTGTTTCTGGCCACCTGCCCGGCAACCGACAGGGAGATGGAGATGCGCATTCTCCGGCATGTCAGGGACCGGCGGCAGGGCAACTGGGACACGGTTGAGGAGGCGATCCACCTGGCCGACGAGCTGCACAGGTCCGATCGTTATGACACGGTGCTCATCGACTGCCTGACCCTGTGGGTCAACAATCTCCAGTACGAGGCCCTTCAAGGGCGGCGGGTACTGGACGAAGACCTGATGCGGGAGGAAACGGAACGGCTGCTGGCTGCCGCCCGTGTTCATCCGGGGCAGGTCATCATGGTAACCAACGAGGTGGGGCTTGGCATTGTCCCCATCAATCCAGACGCCAGGCAGTTCAGGGACCTGGTGGGCCGCTGCAACCAGTGCGTCGGCGCTGCGGCGGACAGGGTTTTTCTGGTCTGCTGCGGAATTCCATTACAGATAAAAGGAAAATGACATGCGGTTCAGGGAGCGAAAGGAATCGGTCAATTATCTTGAAGAGGTGTACCGGCGGATATTTCCCCAGGATACAACGGCGCGCGAGCAAGCCGTTGCCCGCCTGGAGCAGTTGACCATGCCCCACTGGGCCCTGGGCGATCTCATGGACCTGGCGGTCGACCTGGCCGGCATGACCAGGACCCTGCGGCCGCCGGTGGACAGAAAGAAGATCGTGGTGATGGTCGGCGATCACGGCGTCACCGACGAAGGGGTGTCGCGGTACCCCCGGGAGGTCACCGCCCAGATGGTCCGTAACTTCGTGGCCGGCGGGGCCGGCATCAATGCTCTCGCCAGGCAGGTCGGCGCCGGGGTGGTGGTGGCTGATGTCGGCACGGCCGCCGATCTCGGTGATCTGGCCAGGACCGGTACGATCATCTCCCGCAAGATCGGCATGGGGACGGCGAACATGGCCGCCGGGCCGGCAATGAGCCGGACCCACGCCGTGCTGGCGGTGGAGGCGGGCATCGACATAGCGGAAAGCCTTGCCCCCGACACCGATATATTCGGCACCGGCGACATGGGCATCGGCAATACCACCCCCAGTTCAGCCATCGCCGCGGTCATGTCCGGCCTGGACGTCAGCCTGCTCACCGGCAAGGGGACCGGGCTGGATGACCGGCAGCTGCAGCATAAGATCACCGTCATTCAACGGGCCATTGAGGTGAATCAACCCGACCCCGGGGACCCCATGGATGTCCTGGCCAAGGTGGGAGGATATGAAATCGGGGCCATCGCCGGGCTGATCCTCGGCGCCGCCGCCCACCGCAAACCGGTGGTGGTCGACGGGTTTATTTCCACGGCCGGCGCCCTGATCGCCTACGGTCTGGAGCCGTTTGTCCGTGATTATATCATCTGTTCGCACCGCAGCGTCGAGCCGGGCCATCGTTTCATGCATGAACGGCTGGGAGCCAGGCCCCTGCTGGACTTGAACCTGAGGCTGGGGGAGGGGACGGGAGCGGCCCTGGCCATGCATCTCGTCGATGCGGCGGTCCGGATCCTGACGGAGGTGGCGACGTTCAGTGAGGCCGGCGTCACGGGGACTCCCTCCCCGCCATGAACTGGCTGGGGAGCTGTTTTGCGGCGTTTCGGTTTCTGACCGTTTTTCCGCTGCCCTCCTCCCTGGGCAGGGGGAAGGATGACCTTGCCGGCGCGGTTTACTTTTTTCCGGTTGTCGGCCTGGCCCTCGGGGCCATGGCGGTCGCCGGGGCCCTGCTGATCCGCTGCATTTTTCCGCCCTTCCCCGCGGCGGTCCTGCTTGTCGGCCTGATCCTGTCTTTTTCCGGGGCCCTGCATCTTGACGGCCTGGCCGATACCGCCGACGGGTTTTTCAGTGCCCGGAACCGGGACACCATCCTGGAAATCATGCGGGACAGCAGGATCGGGGTGATGGGAGCGGCGTCCCTGTTCCTGCTCCTGGTGCTGAAGGTTGCCTGCCTGACGGTAATCGACCACGGGCTGGTGCTGAAGGCCTCCCTGCTCACGCCTCTTGCCGGCCGCTGCGCACTCCTGCTGGCCATGGGGGTCCTTCCCTACGCCCGTCCGGACGGAGGGCTGGGGACACTGTTCTATTCCACGCCCGGGTGCCGGCGGGCGGCAGTGACGGGAACAGTCATCCTGTTTGTTGTCAGCGCCGCCGTCCTGGGATTCAAGGGACTGGCAGCGGCGGGGGCGGTCAGCGCGGCGACCCTGCTGTTCTGCCTGCTCTGCCACCGGAAAATCGGCGGGGCAACGGGAGATACCCTGGGGGCGTCCTGCGAAACGGCGGAAACGGTCCTGCTCGTTTTCCTGGCCGCTGGCCTGCCGGAATAAACCCGGGAGGGGACATCGCAGTATGGCGCCGCCAGGGTTTCCGGTTCCCGGGGCCATGCTTTTTCATGACCCCTGTGCCTTGACAGTCCCTGTCTCCGGTGTTAAAATTCGTCAGAAACAAATCCACAAGGCCCCTGGATGAAGAAAACAGCTCTTTTTTTCCTTTTTATTCTTTGTATTGCAGCTCCGACCGGCGGCGCCCATGCGGGAGTCGCCGAAGCTTCGACAGGGAGGGAGAATATTTCCCGCCAGTATGATGCATCCGGATTGACCGCCGAAGAACTGAAATGGTTCCGCACCTTTCTGAAAGGGAATTTTTTCACCGACGGCTGGGAGCGGATCGCCGACAATCTTCTCCAGCAGCTTTCTCCGGAAGAACGGGCTGAACAGCAGCGCATGCTGACCGAACTGGGCAACAAGATCGGACGGGAATGGTGCCGGGACAACACCGTTCGCAAAATCGACACCGCCATGCTGAAAAAGTGGGGCAACCGCCTCAAGAGCACCGCCAATGATGAGCCGCACCAGTTGGCCGAAGTCATTCGAAACATTGACGGCGAAGTCGAAACCCTGCTTGACTGATATTTTCTTCCACCGACGCTAATCGGTTTTCCGCGGTCGGCCTTCGCCGGTTTTTTCAATCGTACATTCCAGAAATCCACTGTGCAGGATCACGTCTATCCGCTCGCCCTTTTCCGCTTGCCGGTAATCGGTGATAACTGCTCCGTCTCCGGGTCCCTTCCTGACAATTGAGTAGCCCCGGACCAGGGTCGAGAGGGGACTCACAGCGTCGAGCAGCCCTGCAGCACGGGCAAGAGAATCAGCGCCGGCGTCGATGGCTGCCCTTTCGGCAAGCAGCAGCCTCCGGGTCAGGTCGGTCAGTTTCTGGCGCTGCAGGTGCAGCCTTGCTGACGGGCTGTGCATCCGCAGTTTCTGTTCCAGCCGGTTGAGTGTGCCGAGGTAATGGGTCAGGGCCGCCCTGAGCCCCTGTTCAAGATTGGCGGCGGCGTGATCCACCTGCAGCGCCTGCCGGTCGAGCTGCCGCCGTACGATGCCGAGACGGTGAATGTTGTGGGCGACCCGGTGTTCGGCCATCTCGGCCAGAGAGGTCATTTTACGCAGCAGCCGCCGGGTGAGCTGATTGACCCGGGTCCTGACGGCGGCGCTGTCCGGCAGGATCATTTCAGCGGCGGCGCTGGGCGTCGGCGCCCGGAGATCGGCGGTAAAATCAGCGATGGTGAAATCGGTTTCGTGGCCGACGGCACTGACGACGGGCAGTCGTGATGCGGCGATTGCCCGGGCGACCCTCTCCTCGTTGAACGCCCAAAGGTCTTCCAGTGAGCCTCCCCCCCGGCAGAGGACAAGGACGCCTTCGGTGAAATGGCTGTTGAGAGCGGTGAGGGCGGCAACAATCTCACCGGCGGCCTGGCCGCCCTGAACGGTCACCGGGTAAACGGAAAGCTGGACGGCGGGACTCCGCCGCCGGGCAATCCGGATGAAGTCGTGCACCGCGGCGCCCTTGGGCGAGGTTATGAGGAGGACATGGTCTGGAAAAGGGGGGAGAGGTTTTTTCCGGGATTGATCGAACAGCCCTTCTTCGGCCAGTTTCTTCTTCAGCTTGTCGAACTCCAGCTGCAGGGCGCCGGCGCCGTGAAAATCAACCGCATCGACAATGAGCTGATAGTCGCCGCGGGGTTCATAGACGGAAATGCGCCCCCTGCAGACAACGGACTGCCCGTCGACGAGCGGATCGGACAAATACCGTTGCTGGAGCTTAAACAGAACGGCCTTGATCTGCGACTGCTCATCCTTCAGGGTGAAGTACAGATGGCCGGAAAACGGCTGGCGCAGATTGGATATTTCTCCGGCCACGCTGACGAATGGAAACCGGCTTTCCAGAATGGTGCGGATCGAGGCATTGATTTGGGTGACCGAGAAGATTCTGTTACCGTCCATACGTGGCGGGGCTCGCGTCGGGAGTCAATTCATTAATGATTTTTTCAGCCAACGAAGTATAATAACCGGTTTCTGGCCGGGAAGGCAATGATGATATCCTTTCACTGAGAGCAAGACATGAGCGAACAGAATCCCTTTAACCGTCAAAATATTGAACAATCGGCGGTGATTCAGGCCCCCGGACTGCTGGATCAGCTCGGGCTTCCTCCGGACCTGATCAGGTTCCTGAGGAAAAATCAGCGGACCATCTGGATTGTTGTCGGAGTTGTTGTTTTCATCATTATCGCGTTTTCCCTGTACGGTTCCTATCGGTCGCATCGGGAGGACAAGGCTGCCTCGGCCCTGACCGAGGCAATGAAGGCGGAAGGGGAGAAAAAGCAGGAACTGCTGGTTCAGGTGACCGATGCATACGGCTCAACTTCCTCGGGGATCTGGGCCAGGGTCGAGCTGGCCCGCATGGCCACGGCCGCTGAAGAGCAGGACCGGGCCGTCGAGGAGTTGTACGGGGTGAAGAAGTCCCTTTCCGGAAACAATCCGGCCAGGCCTCTTCTCCTGTACAATCTGGGCGCCCTGCATGAAAGCAGGAATGAACCGGAACAGGCGATCAGCTCCTACAATGAGCTGGCCTCCTTCCGCGGGTTTGAGGCCACCGCCTACAAGGCCATGGGACGGGTGTACGAAGCGGAGAACGACCCTGAACAGGCCCTGGCGATGTACCGGAAATATCTGGACGCCCTGGGAGGCGAGGATTCGGGGCCGGGATTTGATCCCGACCGGGAAATGATCGAGGCCAGGATCAATGCTCTGGAAAACTGATGGAGATTATCCATTCGCCGGATGAAATGGCGGCATGGGCAAAAGCGCAGGCGGCAGCCGGCGGCGGAATCGCCCTGGTGCCGACCATGGGCTGTTTTCATGACGCCCATCTCAGCCTGATGCGATGTGCCCGGCGGCAGGCGGGCAAGGTCGTGGTCAGCCTGTTCGTCAATCCCCTGCAATTCGGCCCCAGTGAAGATTTTGCGGCATATCCCCGTAATTTTGCGGAGGACTGCCGGATGGCGGCCGGGGAGGGAGTCGACGCGGTTTTTGCTCCGGATCCGGCTGAAATGTATCCCAAGGGGTTCCAGACCGTTGTCTCCGTCAAGGACATCACCCGCCATCTGTGCGGTGCGAGCAGGCCCGGCCACTTTGACGGGGTCGCGACGGTGCTGGTCAAGCTCTTTCACCTGACCAGGGCCGATTGTGCCGTTTTCGGGGAAAAGGACTATCAGCAGCTGGTGGTGATCCGCCGCCTGACCGCCGACCTGAACATGGACATCGAGATCATCGGCCACCCGACGGTCCGGGAGGCGGACGGCCTGGCCATGAGCTCCAGGAATCTCTACCTCGAAGAAGGGGACCGGGAGTCCGCCCTGAGTCTGTACCGGTCCATCGTCATGGCCCGCAAACTCGCCGCCGGCGGGCTTCGGGATGCAATTGGACTGGAAAGACGGCTCAGGGAGTATATTGAATCCTTTCCGGGGACGGAAATCGACTATGTCTGCCTTGTCGACGCAGAGAGTCTGGAACCGGCCGCGGCCGTCGACGACCGTACCCTGGTGGCCCTGGCGGTGAGGATCGGCGGCAGGGTCCGCCTCATCGACAACGGGTTGGTGTTGCGGGACGGTTGACAGACCCGGGGCGCGGGGTTAATTTAATATTTTTATTCCGTTGACCTGGCAGGCAACCGCACAGGAAGACAACCCGTCGAAATCGAAATCGAAATCGGGATCGGTGTCGAAATCGAACACCCCGGACAGAAAACAAATGCGGAGGGGCGGATTATTTTCCTCCATCCGCGAAATACAGGGCGAAATGCAGCCCATCAGGTGAAGCGACATGTTTCGAACAGTGCTGAAAGCAAAGATACACCGGGCCACGGTGACCGGGGCCGATCTCAACTATGAAGGCAGCCTGACGGTGGACCGTGACCTCATGGATGCCGCCGGTCTGGTGCCGTTTGAACAGATCAAGATCTACAACATCAACAACGGCGAACGTTTCGAGACATATGTGATCGAAGGGGAGCGGGGT
>JALHJD010000078.1:0-7622 GCA_022837185.1 Desulfobacteraceae bacterium | reverse complement strand
TCATCGGTCTCAACGGCGCCGCGGCGCGCAAGGGGCTGGCGGGCGATCTGATCATCATCGCCACCTATGTGCTGATCGAGGAGAGCAAGCTCCAGGGGTACAAACCGACCATTCTGCTCCTGGACGGCAGGAACAGGGTAAAGCAGCATCTTGACAAGTGAGGTGGAACCATGCCCGGCTTTGAAGTATTCGGTGAAGAGGAAAAACGCGAGGTCCTGGACGTATTTGCCACCGGGGTCCTGTTTCGCTACGAGTTCGGCGCCCAGCGGGGGGATGTGTGGAAGGTCCGCCAGTTCGAGGAGGCCTTTGCCCGCTATACCGGCGCCGGCCATGCCCAGGCCGTAACCTCCGGTACCGCAGCCCTGAAGGTCGCCCTGGCTGCCCTGGGGGTCGGACCCGGAGACGAGGTCATAACCCAGGGATTCACTTTTGTCGCCACCTGGGAGGCGATTTTCGACGTGGGCGCGGTTCCCGTTTTCACCGAGGTGGACGAAACCCTCAACATGGACCCGGCTGACCTGGAAAAGAAGATCACCGAAAAGACCGCGGCCATCATTCCGGTCCACATGCTCGGCGCCCAGGCCAGGATCAGGGAAATCAAGGCGATCGCCGACCGGCACAACATCCCGGTTCTGGAGGACACGGCCCAGGCCGCGGGCGGCCGCCTGGAGGGCAGACATCTCGGGACTTTCGGTGCCTGCGGGACCTTCTCCTTTGACTCGGTCAAGACCATGACCACCGGGGAAGGGGGGATGATCATAACCGACGATCGGGAACTGTGGCGCACCATGTCCGAATACCATGACCACGGTCATGATCATGTTGCCAATCCCGGCGGCAGGGGAGGTGAGGGCCGGCGATTCATCGGCTTCAACTACAGGATGATGGAGCTGCAGGGGGCCATCGGGCTGGCCCAGCTCGCCAAGCTCGACGACATGATCGCCGCCCAGAAGGCCAACAAGAACATGCTCAAGGAAGCCGCCGCGGCCATCCCGGGTGCAACATTCCGGACGATTCTCGACGAGGAGGGCGACTCGGCGACGTTCATGGCATTCATGCTTCCGGACAGGGAGCGGGCGGTCCGCGTCAATCAGATACTGCGGGAGCACGGGGCCGGGGCGATTAATTTCGGTGAGAACACCTGGCATTACTATCCGAAATGGGAGCATCTCCTGGAGGGGAAAACACCCTGTCGGAATGGTTGGCCTTTCCAGGCCGGCGGCAGGAAGCAGGTTGTGTATGACCCTGACGCACTGCCCCGGTCGG
Organism: Desulfobacteraceae bacterium; assembly: GCA_022837185.1. Lineage (GTDB taxonomy): Bacteria > Desulfobacterota > Desulfobulbia > Desulfobulbales > Desulfobulbaceae > UBA10518. Next base: position 6,356 of record JALHJD010000078.1, on the reverse strand, counting down.
CGGAAATCATGACCCGGACCCTGGTGTACCAGATTCCGGTGAAGCTGAGCGATCAGGCCCGCGCGACCATGCTCGCCGCACTGGAAAAGGCCGCCGCTTCCTGACAGGGGTCAAAGCCGCGATCCGCGCCCGCCGGAGGGACAGGCGCCCGTTTTTCTCTCCCCGCAGCAGGAGGCCCGGCGGGGGGCGCCCGTGCCGCCCCGGAAAACGCCCCGGTGAAATGTTTTTATGACCAAGGAATTTCCAGTACAGAGAATCGGCACCGACCCCGAACGGGATGCCTGGCTGACCAATTTCTTCACGGAAAATCACCTCGCCTTTGAGGCCTTCCCCGATATCGTCGCTTCGCCGGAACAGCTCAACTTCATAGTCCACATGGAAAGGGAGTCCTTCTATTATCCCTGTCCGGACGGGCTGTTTACCGCGATTGTCGAGAAAAGAGCGGCGGATCTGCTCGATGGGGATTACCGCCGGATCTGGAATCGGATTGAAGAGCTGGTCGGCTCGGTCATCGACGACCCCTACCGGCGGCAATATCTTATGATCCTGCTGGGCATCAAGTACGGCCACGAGACGGCCTCAAAGGTGCTGCTTCCCACCCGACTGGAGAAAAGGCTGCTCCGCGTCTTCATCAACCTCAGCGATATTGAGCGGCCCCAGGGATCGATCAGGGAAAAACAGAACCTGCGGGCCCATCAATTCCTCCGGTCGCGGCTCTTCCAAGAGACCATCAGCAGCCCCGAGGGCCTGCGCATCGAGCCGGGGGCGAACCTTGATGAAATCGGCCAGCAGATCCACCTGGTCCGCCTGCAGCGCCTCATCCTCCTTTCCACCGTAGACTCCATCTGGAAGGACGAGGGACAGCCGGCCCCGCACACGGTGCAGCGGGTCGTGCAGGAAACCATCGATTCCGAAGGCTGGCAATGGTTCTGCGACTGGCTGCGGCAGGTCTTGAACTGGGGCAGCAGTCCCTATGTCCTCTGGACCGGCAGCCGCTCGGGCGAGATAATCTTTGACCTGGCCATCATCAACATCCTCATCAAGATGGGCATCAAGGTCATTCTCGCCGTCAAACAGGCCTTTTTTCATGACCGGATTTCCTTTGTCGATCTGCTGGAAGACCCGACCCTGGATGAACTGCTCAAGGGAGCCGACATCATTTCCGATTTGAAAATATCCAAAAAACGGCTGCTCAGCAAACTGCGCAGCGACCGGCAGCTGCTGATCATCTCCGACGGGACCCTGGAGGAGTTCAATCCGCTGCTGACCTCGGTGACCTTTGCCAGGGCCTTCAAGGAGGCCGACCTGGTCATCAATCGCTCACCGGGAAGCCTGCCGTGCATAAACAACCACTTCCTGTTCACCCGCGATCTCCTCAGCATCACCCGCCAGGATGCAATGGATGTCAGCATCACCGTGAAAAAAAGGCATCCGGAAATCATCCACTTCACGGAGCAGGACTTGCGCAACAAAGCCGAAACCCTCATTTACATGGTGAAAAAGCAGAAGGAGAAGGGCCAGAAGATCATGTTCTACTCCGCCATCGTCGGCTCCATCCCCGGCCAGCTCGAACAGGCCAAGAAAATACTGAACATATTTGTCGATCATCTGCGCTCGACCATGGAGAACGTCATGGTCATCAATCCCGCCGAACACTTCGAGGAGGGGCTGGACGCCGATGATCTCATGTACATGTGGGAAATTTTCCAGCGCAGCGGCATGATCGATATATGGCGTTTTCAGACCGTGGACGACATCGAAAAGGCCTTCTCCCTCCTGCACGAAAAAGTGCCGCCGGAATGGTCCGGAAAGGACGCCACCTTTTCGACGGGCTGCACGAAGGAGATGGAAATCGCCATGGATATGCAGAAGAGGTATCCCGAGATGCAGATCACCGGCCCGTCATGGGAGCGGTTCCGCCGCCGCAAGGAGTACGGGGTGGGCAAACTGTACGACCGCGTCTTCGCCTGATCGGCTCAGGGCGCCGGAATACCCGTCAGGAAGACATCGAAACGGACGGTCCTGCCGCGGAAACTGTGGGAGGGGCGGATGCCTCCGAGAAACGGGGCCGCTGCCGGCCTCTTGACGACAACCCGTTTCCGGGCCGTCCGGAGAGCGGCATCCAGCAGGCGTTCCGCATCATTCTCCCGGCCGATCAGCAGTTGCAGAATCTGCACTTTTTTTTTCACCTTGGCCGACTTGCGCCGTTCCGGAAACATGGGGTCAATATAGACGACGTCGATGATCGTTCCCTCTGCCCTCAACTGATCCATAACCTGCGGACTGTCCCCGCGGACCAGGCGCATCCTGCCGGCAATCTCACCGGTGGCCGGATGTTCCGCAGCTCTGCGGATGCCGTCCAGCAGCAGCGCGGCCAGGACCGGATGGCGCTCGACCACCAGGACCTCGCACCCGTGGGCGGCCATCACCAGGGCGTCGTCGCCCCAGCCCCCGGTGGCGTCCATGACCATCGTCCGTCTGTTTGCCTTGTGCCCCAGGGCCCTGAGCAGCGCCTCGCTTCCTCCGCGCCTGCGCCGGTAGCCGGCCGGCCCCCGGACAAAATCGACCGCGACCGGCCCGTTCAGAGAGGGATGGCCGGGGCAGGACAGTTCAAGGCGGGAGGGGGTGAGCTGCAGAACAACGTCGCACTGGTGCCCGGGGGCAGGGGGAAGACCCATGGTCCGGGCAAGCCGCCTGGCCTTCCCTTCCAGGGCGGGATCGGTCCAGGCAACGCCGATGCGCGGCGGCGTCTTGGAGGAGAAACGGTTCATGGACAGAAACATTCTGTTGTTGCACACAACCTGCTTGAGAAAATTGCTGTACCTGCATACCATGAACAGCGGGAAGGCGACAAGCGCTATCCGGTTTGCCCGGGCAATGTCCTGCTGCAGGCAGGACAGGCGATAAGGAAAGCATCCGGCCGTGAACAGGAGAGAATGCTCCATTCCGGGGCCGGCGATGCGTGCGGGTGAAAACCATCCTGGTAAAGCTTGGTGACCGGTTTCACCATTATCGAGGAGCGCTCTATGAAACAAATGTTCCATGAACCGATTGCCGCGACCGCTGCCGTCATGGTCCGACTCCTGCTCACGGGGGCTTTCATCCTCCTCACGGCGGTCCAGTTGAGCGGCTGCCCCGCCCCAAAACAACAGGAAGCGGGTTATCCGCAAACCTGGGAGGGGGTGGTCGTTAAGGTAATGGACGGCGACAGCCTGCAGATCAAGGGCGGCGCCGGGACCGTTGAAGTCCGGCTGTACGGTGTTGACGCCCCGGAATATAAACAGCCCTACAGCAACAAGGCCAAACAGTTTGTCCGGCGGATGGCCGGCGGGCAGAAGGTCTCGGTGGAGAAAATGGATGTCGACCGGTACGGCCGGCTTGTCGCCCTGGTTTCCGTGGGCGACCGACTGGTCAACAGGGAGCTGGTCCGGGCGGGACTGGCCTGGTATTACCCCAGATATTGCCGCCGGCAGCCACTGTGCGGGGAATTGGCGGAACTGGAGGTCAAGGCGCGGCAACAGAAAAAAGGACTCTGGCGGGATCCCGCCCCGGTGTCGCCCTGGGAATGGAAGCGGCGCAATAAACCGGGCAGGTAAGACGGCGGCCAAAAGGGGCTGATCCGGGCTGGTTCCGCGGGAAAATCAGCGAGGGGGCCAGGCCTGGCCGCCGGCGCCGCTGCCGCAGGGCCGGACTCTGCCGGGACATGTCAATCGCCGGCAGGAGACGAAGCCTCAGCTTCCGTTTCCGCCGGCGGCGGGGTTGTCGGGCCGGAGTTGTTTGCCGCCTCCCCGGACTGTCCCTCAGCCTCCTGCATGAAAAGGCCGTTGGGCCAGGGATCGTCGGCGAATCCCAGTTCAGCCCAATTCATGCGGCCTGACCGGCCGTGACAGTCAAGGCAGCCCAGTGCCTGTTCAACCGGGGCAACACCATGACTTATTCTTTTGTACCGCACGGTGGCGGTGTAATCATATTGGCCGCTGTACGGCAGGACCAGGGCCTTCATCCCTTCCCCGGCCAGGGAGACCGGGCCGGCGGCGGGGAAAAGTTCCGGGCCGTCGGTATTGAGCAGCGGCGAAATGAGGTAGCGGTATTTGCGGTCATACAGCTGGGTGGCGTGGATGATCCGGAAAGGGGCGATTTTGGAGCGGGCGCCTTTCGGGCCCGGACCCTGCAGAACCGTTATCTCCCCCGGCTGAACCCGCTGCCCCCTCGTATATACCGTATCACTGCCGTCATCCCACAGATAGAGGGGCTCAACGTTGGCCGACGTCTCGGCCCCGTTCCGGTCCCGGATCCGAAGACGGCCTCCGGGGGTGTCCCGATGGACGGGCACGCCCCTGCCGGCCATGATCCAGTTCCAGCCGACCAGGACTGGGCTGCTGCCGCCGTCGGTCCGAATGTGGCAGGTGCGGCAGGCAACGCTCCCGGTGTGGTTGTTCAGTATTTCCAGGTTATGGGGGACGTCGGAATGGCAGTCGGCGCACCTTCCCCCGGCTGAGGGGGAGTCATCGGACCGGTTCCGGTGTCCGGCCATGGCATGCCCGCCGTCGTGGCAGGTCTGACAGGTGAAATTCCCGCCGTCGGCCCGCAGGTGAATGTCCGCCGGCGCGGGAGGCAGCCGGTCCCCGTTTGCGGAGGCGGTAAGGCTGCAATCGGCGAAATGGCAGGTCAGACAGTTTTTCACGTTCGGCCGCCCGACATTGCGGGCAATGGCAGCCAGATCGGCCTGCGGATCAAGTGAAGGGGCCGGGGAGAAAAACACCCGGTAGCGGCCGGTGGTGTCATGGCAGACAAGGCAGTCCAGCGCGTCGGGGGAAGGGGCCTTGGGATCGACATTGCCCCGGTCGCTGCTGATGTGGCAGGCCGTGCATCGCTTTGCATTGGCCGCGACATCTATGGCAAAGCCGGCCAGGGAGTCTTTTTTGCCCAGGGGAACCGCTTCGCCGTTTATGACCGCTCTCCGGCTCCAGGTCCAGTGCGTGCTGGCCAGAACCTCGTTTGCCTGCTGCCGGTGGCAGCCGATACATCGGGCGGAAACGTCGCGCACGGATTCGAACGGCCCCTCGATCTCACGGTGCTGCTGCAGACCGTGGGCGGCCGGAACGGCACAGAAAAGCAGCGGAACGGCCGAAAGGGCCAGGAGAAAGGATCGGACGGCTGAGGAGCAGAGGCTGTTCATTGTCTTTTCAGCCGGACAATTTCTTCAATGTCCTTCCTGGTGATCGTTTCTCTTTCCAGCAGGGCCTCCGCCATGGCGTCGAGAACCGGCCGCTGTTCAAGCAGAATGTTTTTTGCCGCATCGTAGGCGGACCTGATGAGCGAGTTGACCTCGGTATCTATTGCCCTGGCTGTTTCCTCGCTCATGATCTGGCCGGCCTGCCCCTGCAGGGGGTTCGCCGGCCTGAAGGTTATCGGTCCGATGTCGGCGCTCATGCCCCATTCGCAGACCATGCGCCGGGCAATGTCGGACACCCGTTCGATATCGTTGCCCGCCCCGGTCGTGATTTCATCGAAGACAATTTCTTCGGCGATTCGTCCTCCGAGCAGGGTGCAAAGGGTGTTGAACAGGGAGGTGCGGTCCTGGGAATATTTCTCTTCCAGGGGAAGCTGCATGGTCAGGCCGAGAGCCCGGCCCCGGGGAATTATGGTGACCTTGTGCACCGGGTCCGCTCCCGGGGTCATCCAGGCGACCAGGGCATGCCCTGCCTCGTGAAAGGCGGTTACCCTTTTTTCCTTTTCAGTGATGATCATTGACCGCCGTTCGGCGCCCATCATGACCTTGTCCTTGGCCTGCTCCAGCACCTCCATGTCCACCTGGGGTCTGCCCTGACGGGTGGACAACAGCGCCGCCTCGTTGATCATGCTGGCCAGCTGGGCGCCGGAAAATCCGGGGGTGCCCCGGGCAATCGTTGTCCAGTCGACATCCGGGGCAATCTTGATTTTCCGGGCATGAACGCGGAGTATTTTTTCCCTGCCCGCCACGTCGGGCAGCGGCACCAGGACCTGCCGGTTCTTTCCGGCGGCTTGAAATCCACCACACTCCGGCCGCTGCGGTAACCGGTATGGTCAGAAGCAACCCCACCGTTCCGGAAACACTTCTCAGTATCTCCTGAGCGATGTGCGGGTCGTTGAGGAGCCCGATGAAATCGGCCCCCTCGGTGGCTATGAGCACCACGAAGGGCAGGGAGCTTCCGAGGTATGCAAGGATGAGCGTGTTGATCATGCTGCCCAGCACGTCACTTCCTACGCTGAGCCCTGCCTTCCAGAGCCTTTTCCGGGGAATGGAGGGGTCGTACTCGTACAGTTCTCCCATGGAGGAGGTCACGGAAACCGCCACATCGAGTACCGCGCCTATG
>JALHJD010000408.1 GCA_022837185.1 Desulfobacteraceae bacterium | reverse complement strand
CACCGGCGCCGATGCATTGAAAATCGGCCTCATCGAACAGGCCGACCGCGGTACCCTCTTTCTCGATGAGATCACCGAAATGCCGGTGTCCATGCAGGTAAAGCTGCTGCGGGTCCTGCAGGAGAAGGAAGTTCTCCGGGTCGGCGGCACCAGACCGATCCGGGTCGACGTCCGCTTCATTGCCGCCACCAATCGAAACCTGCAGGAGGAGGTGCAACTGGGACATTTTCGCAACGATCTCTATTTCCGCATCAATGTCGTTTCCATAACCCTGCCGCCGCTGGCGGCGAGAAAAGACGACATCCCGGCCCTCATCCGCCATTTCCTCAATAAATACAGTGTCGAGATGAAAAAGAATGTCACCGCCATCTCTCTGGAGGTGGCCGATATCCTGACCAACTATGAATATCCGGGGAACGTCAGGGAGCTGGAAAACATCATCGAGCGCGGAGTGGCCCTGACCGGGGAGGACACGATCAGGCTGGAGCACCTGCCGGACGATCTGCGGGGGAGGGTATTCAAAACGTTCCGCCGCTCAAGCGAAGGGAGGATCCCGTCCCTTGAGGACCAGGAAAAGGCGTACATCCAGTGGGTCCTCAAAGAGACGGACGGCAACAAAACCCTTGCCGCCCAGTACCTCGCCATAGACCGGGTTTCATTGTGGCGCAAGCTGAAAAAATACGGACTGTCCTGACAGGACCGGCCTGCCCCGTCGTGAAGACCCCGGCCAGGGACCAGGCCGCGGATTATCCGATTGCCGATGAATAACGGAGGAAGATATCGGAGTCGTAGCGCTGAAAACGGTTTCTCCCCAATTTCTTGGCGGCGTACATCGCGATGTCGGCATGCTGCAGCATGGTGTTGGCGTCCTGGCAGTCGTGGGGATAGATGCTGATGCCGATACTCGCACCGATCGAACATTGATGCCCTTCGACCACAATGGGCTCATTGAGGGTTTCGATGGTCTTCTGCGCCACATATTCGGCACCTTCAACGGACTGAGTGCTTTCCAGCAAAATGACAAATTCGTCGCCGCCAAGGCGGCAGACGCTGTCCGAGGCGCGAAGCATCTTTTTCAAACGGTCGGCCACCCGGCGCAGGACCCGGTCGCCGACAGCATGCCCGAATTTGTCGTTGATAGGCTTGAACCGGTCGAGATCGATGAACAGGAGGCAGACGATCCGGTTCTGACGCTTGGCGAGGGAAATGGCCTGGGGCAGTCTTTTGTTGCAGAAATTCCTGTTGGGCAGGTTGGTCAACGAGTCGTGATTTGCCATGTACCTGATCATTTCCGCCGCCTGCTGCCGTTCCGTCACATCCTGGAAGACCAGCACCGCCCCCGCGACCTTTTTCCCTTCGATCAGAGGGGTTGAGCGGAAATCAACGGGGAAGCTGGTTCCATCCTTGCGCTCCAGGCGAAGCTCATCGTAATGGAACGATTCCTTGGGCGCCGATTCCTGAAAAAAGGGGCAGCAGTCCACCGCGAAATCATCGCTGCCCGGCTTGGAGGCCTTGAAGATTTCCCCATACGGCCGGCCGATGACTTC
>JALHJD010000407.1 GCA_022837185.1 Desulfobacteraceae bacterium | reverse complement strand
CATGGACGAATCCCTTTTCCATCAGAACCCGGGGCATCACCTTCTGGCTGTTGAGCAGCAGTTGTGAACCTTCTCCGGCCGCCAACCGGATCAGGCAGGCGGGCACGGCCGGGAGGAATGCCGGCCGGTACAGGGCCGCGGCCAGTGCCCCGGTCAATTGCCTGTTGGTGACCGGGTTCGGGGCGGTGCAGTTCACCGGTCCGCTGATTTCGCCGTGGTCGAGGAGAAAGACAATGGCCGCAATCAGGTCATCGATATGAATCCAGGAAAACCACTGGTCTCCCGGCCCGAGCGGGCTGCCTAATCCCAGTTTGAATACCGGGATCATTTTTGCCAGCGCGCCTCCATCCGGGCCAAGCACGACGCCGAAGCGGCAGCGCACCACCCGGATACCGGCGGCTGCGCATTTTTCCGCCTCCTCCTCCCACTCCCCGGCCAGGCGGGCAAGGAAATCGACGCCGGGCGGCGAACCCTCGTCAAGCTCCTCATCACCCCGGTCTCCGTAATAACCCACCGCGGATGCGCTGATGAGAACAGCGGCGGAGGATTCCTTCCGGGAAAGAGCATCGGCGATATTGGCGGTGGTGCGGATGCGGCTCTCCCGGAACAGGCGCTTGTTTCCCGCGGTCCAGGGGCGGAACAGGGAGGCGCCCGCCAGGTTGATGACCGCATCGTGCCCGGCGGCGATGGACTGCCATTTGCCCGGCTGCAGCGGGTCGCCCTGGATATAGGTGAGTCCGGGGCGGGTTGATTTGCGGGGGGAACGGGAAAGGATGGTTAAACTGTGATCGGCCTCCAGCAGGGTTTGCGCCAGGTGAGTGCCGATGAAGCCGGTGCCTCCGGTGATGAAAATCTGCATGGCCGGTGTCCTTTGAAGATGAATATGTTTCCGATTTCAGGATTAAATAAGCAAACCTCATACCATCTTCGGAGGAATCGGGTGCGGCCGGCGGTGTCCTGCAGGGGCCGGGTGGGGATTATCAATGGATGAGGCGGAAGTTCAGAAGGCAGGGAGGGTTGATGTGCCGCGGCAACGCTCAAGAATGAAACATTGTCGAAAAGGGCAGGGGCCGGCAGGAATACCGAGGGGGACGGTATCATCCTGCCGGCTGAAATGGGGGAGTGGGGTGCCCGCCCGAGAATTCAGGCAGGGAAGGTAACTTGTGATTATTTCATGCGACTGCCGGTTCCATGTCGAAGGATTCTTTACTCTTTGATATCGACGATCAGGCGTCCGACCCGGAATTTTCTCCTCGGCAGCATGCCGGCAACGGCAGTGCCCACGGCGGCGGCGAGAAAAATATAAAAGAAGAGCCGGGCGGTGGGCGCAGGAACGACTGATATGCCGGCAAATACGCAGATTGCAGCCAACGAGGAGAAAATGAAAAAGAGAAGAGCCCATCGATACATGATTTTTATCCTTTGCTGAGATCGTGCTTCATAAAATCATATATATCGCAAAGACAGCAAATAGTGTGCCAGCTTTTGCAAAAGGAATAATGAGATACAGGCGAACCCCGCACAATTGCGAAGTTTGCGGGGCTGGATCAATC
>JALHJD010000077.1 GCA_022837185.1 Desulfobacteraceae bacterium | reverse complement strand
CCGGAAACTGGCCGGCCGGCAACATTTTTCCCTGCAGGAATATCTCAAGGAGTCATGGGAGACCACCCCTTTTACAACATACTGATGTACTCCCATGACACCTACGGTCTGGGACATATCCGTCGGACAATGGCGATTGCGGCCCATTTGCGGTCATTATCGACCAATATCCTCATCCTCACCGGCTCGCCCATCGCCGGCCGCTTCAGCCTGCCGGAAAACGTCGATTTCGTCCGCATCCCCGGCATGATCAAGAAAACCAACGACGAATATCATGCCCTGTCCATCCGGATCAACGCCGAACACGCCCTGGCCATCCGCAAGTCCATTATCTCGGCCACGGCCAGGAGTTTCCAGCCCGACCTGTTCATCGTCGACAAGGAGCCCCTCGGCCTCAAGCGTGAAGTTCTCCCGATCCTGCGCTGGTTCAGGAAATATCATCCCCGGACCAGGACGGTTCTCGGCCTGCGCGACATCATGGATGATCGCGATACCGTCCGCCGCGACTGGCAGCACAAAAAGGTGTACCGGTACCTGGATGACCTCTATTCGGAGATATGGGTGTACGGCCGCCAGGACATCTATGACGCGGTCGCCGAATACGGCATACCGCCGCAGACCAGCGCCAAACTGTTTTTCACCGGCTACCTGCCCCGCCGGGTGGCGACTGACTCCAGAAAGCAGAAAACCAGAAAGAAGTTCTGCGTCCGCAGCGATGAAAAAATGATCGTCGTCACCGCCGGCGGCGGGGGGGACGGCTTCACAATGATGGACACCTATCTTGCCATGATCGAGTCCTGCCGGCTTCCCGCGGTGCAGTCCGTTCTGATCACCGGGCCCTTCATGCCCAAGGAGCAGCGGCGGCACCTGGCCAGGCGGGCCAGACCGCTAAAGATCAAGGTCCTGCCGTTTTATTCCCGCATGGAGGAAATGCTCGGGGCCGCGGACCTGGTGGTCTCCATGGGCGGGTACAATACAGTCTGTGAAATATTGACCCAGGCGACGCCCTCCCTGATCATTCCCAGGGAAACGCCCCGACTGGAGCAACTCATTCGCGCCCGGGCCTTCGGGCAGCGGGAACTGGTCGACTATCTCCCCTGGCAGGATCTGAACGTTGACCGCCTGCATCGTCAGCTCACCGCCATGCTTGACCGGCTGCCGGCCTATCGGCAGAAAATCGCCGCCTTCAAGCTGGACGGCATCGACTTCATCAAGGACCGCATCGACCGCTTCAAGGAATCCCGGGAATGAAGCCGCCTGTCCTGGGCATGGTTCTCAAAGGCTATCCCCGCATCTCCGAGACCTTTATCGCCAACGAAATACTGCTGCTGGAGGAACGGGGCATCCCGATCCGCATTTTTTCCATGCGCCATCCCCGGGAACCCTTCTGCCACGACAATGTCCGCCGAATACGGGCCCGGGTTGATTACCTGCCGACGGAACTCTTCATCGACTTCCCCCGCCTGGTGCTGGCCGGGGCCCTGGCCGGGACAGGAATGCCGGCCCGGTTCCGGGAAGCACTGCGGATGGCCGCCGGCCGATTCGCCCGCACCCGCAGCCCGGGGACCATAAAACATCTCCTCCAGGCCGCCTTTCTGGTCACCCGCTTCCTGCGCCGGGCCCCGGAGGTGGTCCACCTGCACGCCCACTTTGCCCATTCGCCCACCTCGGTGGCCATGTTCGCCGGCCTCCTCGGCGGAGTGAACTTCAGCTTTACCGCCCATGCCAAGGACATCTATACCTCCGATACCCGGCAGCTGCGTGAGAAAATCGGCCGCGCCGCCATGGTCGTCACCTGCACGGAATACAATCGGCAATATCTTGCCCACCTGGCGGACGGCAGCCCAACGCCCGTCTTCAGAGTCTATCACGGCATCGACCTGAGCCTCTTCAACGGCGGCGAGGCAAAGCAACAGCCCCGGCCGCCCTTCAGAATACTCACCGTCGCCCGCCTGACCGCGAAAAAAGGGATACCGACCGTTTTGCATGCCCTGGCCCTGCTGCGCGGCCGGAACTTCCCCTTTCACTACACCCTCATCGGCGACGGCGAGGACCGGGAGGCAATCATCCGACTGATCTTTGACCTCGGACTGCAGGGGCAATGCCGCTGGCAGGGGACCCTGCCCCACGCCCGGGTCATCGAGGAATTTCAACGGGCCGATCTCTTTGCCCTGGGCTGCGAGATAGGACCCGACGGCGACCGGGACGGCATCCCCAACGTCCTGGTGGAAAGTCTGGCCATGGGGGTGCCGGCTGTGGCCACCACCGTCTCCGCCCTGCCGGAAATCATCGGTGGCGAAACCGGCGGCCTGCTCTCCGCGCCCGGCGATGCCGGAGCCATGGCCGAAAACATGGTCGGACTGCTGAACGATGAAGCCCTTCGCCGCAGGGTGGTTTCGCGCGGTCGGGAACTGGTTCGGTCCTCCTTCGACAACCGCCGTCTGATCGGGGAACTTGCCGATATGTACCGCCGCATTCTCGCCGGCCACGACCGTTGTGAACAACCATGCGCATCGCCTTCTATGCCCCTTTCAAACCGTTAGGGCATCCCCACCCCTCGGGCGATCTGGTCATCGCCGGCGGTCTCTACGACCACCTGCGGAAAAGGGGCCATGATGTCCGGGTCGTCAGCACCCTGCGCAGCCGCTGGATATTCTGGAAACCGTGGAACATCCTCCGCGCCGTCCTGGAAAAAAAACGGATCACCAGGCAGCTCTCCGGGGAGGCCGTCGACCTGTGGCTGACCTACCACACCTACTACAAGGCCCCCGATCTGATCGGCCCGGACGTCTGTTCCTCCCTGCGTCTGCCCTACGTGATCTTTCAGGGGAGCTATGCGAGCAGGGTTTCCAGAAGCACCCTGACCAGGCCCGGTTTTGTGCTGAACAGAAAGGCGCTGCTGGCGGCCGACCTGGTGCTGACCAACCGCAGGGACGACCTTGTCAACCTCCAGCGGCTCCTGCCCCCGGAACGACTGGGTTACCTGCCGCCCGGCATCGATCCGTCCCGGTTCATCCGCGACAACGATGCCCGCCGGCGCATGCGGCGGCAATGGCGGGCAGGCGGGCAGCCGGTCATCGTCACCGCCGCCATGTTCCGGGCGGATGTCAAGACCCGCGGCCTGATCAAGGTCATCGAAAGCTGCGGCCGGCTGTTGCAGCAGGGACACGCGTTCCTGCTGGTCATTGCCGGCAACGGCCGGGAAAGGCGCCGCCTTGCCTCCCTGGCGGCGAAACTGCTTGGCGACAGGGTCATTTTTACCGGCAGAATCGACCGGGACCGGATGTTCGAATTGTACAGCGGCGGCGATCTGTTCGTCTTTCCGGGGATCAACGAATCGCTCGGCATGGTGTACCTTGAAGCCCAGTCATGCGGTCTGCCCGTGGTCGCCTATGACAACGGCGGTATTCCGGAAGTGGTCGATGCCGGCCGCACCGGACTGCTCACCGAACCCTTTGATGACCGGGGTTTTGACCAGGCCGTTATCCGCCTGTTGACCGGCCGGGAGGAAAGAGAGCAAATGGGCGTCCGGGCCGCCGCCCATATCCGCCGCCGCCATGACCTGGAACGCAACTACGCCCTGCTGGAACAGCTCCTCCTGGAGGCGGTGCGCCGCAGGAAAGACAGGTCGGAGAGCCGATGAAGCGCCACGGTTCCACCCTCATCGGCCTGATTCGCCACGCCCGGACCGGGTGGAATGAGGAACGGCGGATCCAGGGCCAGCAGGACAGCCCGCTTTCCGCCGCCGGACAGCAGGCCGCGCTGGAATGGGGGGCCCGGCTCCAGGCCCTGAAATGGTACGCCATCCTGTGCAGCGATCTCGGCCGGGCTGCCGCCACCGCGGAACGGATAAACCGTATCCTCCGCCTGCCCGTGCGGACCGATCCACGATTGCGGGAACAGGACTGGGGCCGCTGGACCGGCCTGCCCCTGGCCGAACTAAAAAAGCAATACAAAACCGAGCTCCGTGCCCAGGAAAGGCTCGGCTGGCGCTTCACCCCCCCGGAGGGCGAATCGCGGCTGCAGGTCCTGGACCGGACGGCGGCTGCACTGGAGGAAGCCGGCCGCCGATGGCCCGGCAAGTCGATCCTGATCGTCTGCCATGAAGGGGTGATCAAGTGCCTGCTGTATCATATTCTGGGCCGTGCGTTTCTGCCGGACGAGCCGCGGGTCGTCGAACCCGCCCATCTGCATCTGCTTGAACAAACCGAAAAAGGGTTGTATCTCTACCGGTTGAACGCCTTGTCCCTGGACGGCGATCCAGACAATACTGAGGCGCCGGTTGAGTAAGGATTTTCAATTTCGATACGGTATTTCCTGCGCTGGATTAAGAAATTCGCACCCATCGGGTGGACAGAAGAAGTTTGCGGCTTGCAGCCGGAAGACCCCTCACCCGGCCTCCGGCCACCCTCTCCCAGTGGTAGAGGGGTTATAAAAAACACCCTTCTCCTCGGGGAGAAGGTGCCCGAAGGGCGGATGAGGGGTTCACGGCTGGTGTCGGGAGCCGGCAGTTGGCAGCGCCCCACCCCGCGCTGCGGGGACGAATGAGGAGAAGAACATGTTTGCGCACCCGACCTGGTGTGGTGGCAGGGAGTTCGATTTCGATGAGATATTTCCTGCGCTGGGGTGACGAAAATTTGCACCCGTCGGGATCGGGATCGCTATCGGGATCGGGATCGAATCCTGATTGCTGTAATACCAAGGGGTCTTTTGGCACACGGTAATTTCTGTATTCTATCTACCTGATCTGTCGTTATGTTATTCATGAGTTGGCGGTCTGGAATTTGAAGCCCTGAAGGCTTGACGATGAAAATAAAAGATTTGGAGGCGGTCATGCGGGCGGGCTTTTCGATTTCGACAGCAATCCCGATTTCGATTTCGATACGGTACTTCCTGCGCGGTTTTTCAAAATTTGAACTTGTCGGGGATTGAATCCTGAAACCAGCAAAATGCCAATGACCGTCCTGATCTACTGCCAACATGTGCTCGGCATCGGCCACCTGTTCAGGACCCTTGAGATCGCCCGAGCCCTGCGCGGCCACCGGGTCGTCCTCGTCCTCGGCGGCCCCCCGGTGACCGTGCCGATGCCCTCTCATGTCCGGACCGTGCAGTTGCCGGGGCTGGAAATGGATGCGGCGTTTTCCGCCCTGCTTCCCGTTGACCGGGCCATGGAACTGGAAACGGTGAAACGGCAGCGCCGGGACCAATTGCTCAGGATTGCCGGTGAACTCCAGCCCGATGTCCTGCTCATCGAACTTTTTCCCTTCGGCCGCAACAACTTTTCCTTTGAACTGCTGCCGCTGCTGGAGGCTGTCCGCGGCAGCCGGATGCCCCGCTGCCGGGTGGTGAGCAGCGTTCGGGACATCCTGGTGGAAAAACAGGACCCGCGAAAGTTTGAACAGCGGGTCATCGACCGGCTCAACCGCTTGTTTGACGCGGTGCTCGTCCATGGAGACCCGGCGGTGATCAGCCTGGACCAAACCTTTTCCCGCATGGAGGATATACGGATCCCCGTTGTCTATACCGGCTACGTCTGCCGGCGGGCATCCCGGGACGAAGGGCGCCGCCTGCGGCTGGAGCTGGGACTCGGAGCCGGTGAAAAACTTCTGGTCGCCAGCGCCGGCAGCGGCAGTGTCGGGCATCCCCTTCTTCTGGCGGCGGTCCAGGCAGTCCGGCACCTTGCCTTCCCGTCCAGGCTTTATGTTTTCACCGGCCCGTATATGGATGCCGGCAAGGTGGCCGAGCTGCGGCGGCAGGCCCCCGCCAATGTCGTCATTGAACGGTTTGCCGAAAACTTTCCTCTTTGGCTGGCCGCCGCCGACCTGTCCCTGTCCATGGGCGGGTACAACACGACCATGGATGTCCTGGCCTCGGGAACGCCGGGCCTGATTTACCCCTTCAGCCAGAACAGAGAGCAGCGGCTGCGGGTCGAACATCTGGCCCGGATCGCCGGCCTCGGCCTCCTGGAAGACCGGCAACTGGATCCCCCGCTGCTGGCCGGGCAAATACGGCTTCTGCTCGGCAGCAAACCGCACCGTCCGCGGGTCCGCCTCGACGGCGCCGAATTTACCGGCAAGTGGCTTGAGCAATGGATAAGGGCAAAGTAATGGCGGGGCCGGGGAGGATCCCGGCGCTGTGGACCGGGGAACTGCCGGAGGGAGTGCGGGTAAGGATCCGCCACATCCTCCAGGACGCCTGTGCGGCCGGAAATCAGCTCCGGGTTTTTTTCCGGGCCGACGACATCGCCGCGGACGACGAACGGTTTTCCCGCCTCATGCGGCTGTTTGCCGCCCAATGCATGCCCCTCTGCCTTGCTGTCGTCCCGGGATGGCTCGATCGTCCGGGGCGGGAAAAATTGCAGCGGTTTGATCCGGCAAGCCCCCTGTGGTGCTGGCATCAGCACGGCTGGAACCACGCCAATCACGAACCGGCGGGGAAAAAATGCGAGTTCGGCGAATCCAGGGGCCGCGCCGCGATCCGGGATGACCTGCTGCGGGGCCGCGAACGCCTGGCCCTGCTCTTCGGCGACCTTTTCCTGCCGGTTTTTACCCCGCCCTGGAACCGCTGCGGCCGGACCACTCTGGAAATCCTCGCCGAACTCGGCTTTCAGGCCGTCTCCCGCTTCGCCAACGCCGACCCGCCCGCCAACGGCATCCTGCGCGACCTGGCGGTCAACATCGACCTGCATACCCGCAGGGAGCGGGATTTCAGGCGGGACTGGGATAATCTGTTCGCGGAAATGGCCGCCGCGGCCCGGCGCGGCGGCATGGGGTTCATGCTGCATCATCAGCGGATGAACGACCCGGCCTTTGCCTTCCTGGATATCCTGCTGACAGAGCTCGGATCCGCGGGGGTTGTCTGCTGTACGTTCAGGGAACTGCTGGCGGCCGGCAGGGGCGGGGGTGATTCCGCCGGCTAAATGGCCCCGGGGGGGAACTCCACGTTTTCATCCTTGCCCTCCATCTCCCGCACCGACGAGGCGCCATGCTCCCGCATCCACTCGACAACTTCGCTGACCAGGAGTTCCGGCGCCGAGGCGCCGGCAGTGACGCCGACCCGCTTCGCACCTGCAAGCCAGGAGGGATCGATTTCCGCGGCCGAATCGATCAGGTAGGCCTTTATTCCCCGGAGATCGGCCACTTCCCGCAGCCGGTTTGAATTGGAGCTGTTTCGGGAACCGACCACCAACAGAACGTCGACTTCCCGCACCAGCCTGCGGACCGCATTCTGGCGGTTGGTGGTTGCGTAACAGATGTCGGTCCGCTCCGGTTCGCTGATGGCGGGAAAACGGCGGCGGATCGCGGCCAGGAGATCCCTGGTATCGTCAAGACTCAGTGTCGTCTGGGTCACGTAGCCGACCCGCTGCGGATCGGCCACCCGCAGCTTTGCGACCTCCCCGGGTTGGGAGACAATATGCACCGCCCCGGTGGCGTAGCCGCAGGTCCCTTCCACCTCGGGATGACCCCGGTGCCCGAGGACCAGCACGTCATAGCCTATTTTGTTGAGCAGCATGACCCGGCGGTGCACACGCGATACCAGGGGGCAGGTTGCATCGATGGTCTGCAGGCCGAGTTCGGCCGCCCTGTCGACAACGGCCCGGGAGACGCCATGGGCGCTGAAAATCACCACCGAACCGGTGGGCACCTCCTCGAGGGTTTCGACGAAAACGGCCCCCTTGCCGGCCAGGTCGCGGATAACATGGGTATTGTGCACTATCTCATGCAGGACATAGACCGGGGCGCCGTGCTTTTCCAGGGCCTGGCTGACTATCGTTATGGCCCTTTTGACCCCGGCGCAGAATCCCCGGGGTTTAGCTAAGACAAGTTCCATTTGTTCCCTTTATTTTCACCTGCATGCTCCTTAAGGTGGTGGAAAGGAAAAGTCAACAGACAATACCACAACGGCGTATTTTTCGCCAAGCGGCGGCCATGCCCCTGGTGCCCCTTTTAAGCTTTTTTGGGGAAGTGCTTTCTGTTATAATGACAATAATTATTCATCCCCACAGGTTTGCAGCAGGTATGGAACGGCTTGTCGCTCTCCCCTTCGGAAAATCCGTTGAAATTGCCTATCAGTCCATCCGGGTCCGTTTCTTTCGCTCGCTGATCACCACCCTCAGCCTGGTGCTGGCCGTCGCCTTTCTCTGCTATGTGCAGGCCGGCAACCGGATAGCCGAAGCCATCCTCCAGACCGGAACCGACGCCGGCTTCAGGACGTTGCTGCAGGCGGGCTACGATGTTCAGCCGGGGGACGCCGCCATCGGCGAAAGCGCCAAGCAGCGCTGGCTCGTTATTCTTTCCCTGCTGGTCTGCGTGGTCGGCATCGTCAACGCGCAGCTCATGGCGGTCACCGAACGTTTTCGGGAAATCGGCACCATGAAATGCCTCGGCGCCCTGGACAGTTTCATCCTGCGGCTGTTCCTGCTGGAAGCCCTGATGCAGGGATTTATCGGCGCCGCCGCCGGTGCACTCCTCGGGGCGGTTTTTGCCGTCGCTTCGTCGGCCGTGCAGTTCGGCGCTCTTGTCTTCACGGCCCTGCCCCTGGGGGGAATAACCATGATCATCCTGACCGCCACCTCCACCGGCTGCCTCCTCAGCCTGCTCGGAGTCGTCTTTCCCGCCGTCAAGGCGGCGCGGATGGCGCCGGTGGAAGCAATGCGGGTGGAGGAGTAAACCATGCCGCCCGACAGATCCACCAACGTACAGCACGCCATTATCCGTACCACCAACGTGGTCAAGACATTTGAGCTGGGCAGCCACACCCTGGAGGTGCTGAAAGGCATCAGCCTGACCATTGCCGCCGGCCGATACGTTTCCATCATGGGTCCGTCCGGATCCGGCAAAAGCACGCTTTTCAACATGATCGGCGGCCTCGACAAGCCCACTTCGGGCAAGGTGTTCATCGACGAGGTGGATATTGCCCAGCTCGACGCATACGAACTGGCCTGGCTGCGCTGCCGGAAGATCGGCTACATCTTCCAGACCTTCAACCTGATCCCGGTGATGACCGCCCTGGAGAATGTCACCCTGCCCATGATCTTTGCCGGCACCGGCAATGACGAAGCAATAGAGCGGGGCATGATCCTGTTGAAAACCGTGGGGCTGGCCGACCGCTTCAACCACAAGCCCTCGGAGCTCTCCGGCGGCCAGCAGCAGCGGGTGGCCGTGGCCCGGGCCCTGGCCAACGGCCCGGCCATCATTCTGGCCGACGAACCGACGGGCAACCTCGACCTGACCACCGGGGAGGAAATCATCAATCTCCTCAAGCAAATGAGCGAGGAGCGCAAAGTGACCATCATCTCCGCCACCCATGACTTCAAAATGCTCAACGTCTCGGACGAAGTGATATGGATCCGCGACGGCCTGATCGACAAGATCGAGCAGCGTGATGAACTGCGCATATCGGTTGGGACCATAGAATGATCCTTTTTTTCCGGAAAACGGCGCAGGTCCTCCGACGGCTCCCCGCCGTTGCCGCGCTGCTCGGAATACTTTTTGCAGCGCCTGCGGCTCCGGCAGTCTCCCCGCCGGAACCCGCGGCTCGGCACGCGGCACTTTCCGGGCTGCGCGGCACCGTGGAAACCCTGAGCGGTTATGGAGACCGGGGCACTGGAACCCAGGGAGCGGAAAAGACGGCCGAATATATCCTGGAACGGCTGGCGGCAACCGGTCCGGACCTGCTTGACACCTTCAGCTTTACCGTCCCGGTCCTCGAACATCAGGAATCAAAGCTCATCGCCGGGGACCGGGAAATCACCCTTGACCCCATCCGCTACAACGCCGTCACCCCCCAGGGCCTGCCGCCGGAAGGCCTGGAGGGCAATCTTGTCTATGTGGGCAGGGGCGGCCTCGCCGACTTCAACACCAAAAAAATAGCGGGCGCCATAGTCCTCATGGAATTCGATTCCGGCCGCAACTGGCTTCATGCCGCCTCGCTGGGCGCATCCGCCCTTATTTACATCAGCCGCGGCACCCCGTCGAAAAGCAGCTTTGCCAACAAGGAAGAGCTTTCACCCCTCCAGTTTCCGTGTTTCTGGATGGAAGAGGAAACCCTCGCCCTGCTTGAAGGTGGGACCGGCGCGGGACCGCAGGCGCTCGACGGTCTAAAGGTCCGCCTGGAAACGACCATCCGCTGGACAACGGCCAGGACCCGGAATATTTACGCCCTCTACCCGGGGACCGATCCCGGCCTGGCGAACCAACTCATCATCGTCGAGGCGTTTTACGATTCCAGCGCCTTTATTCCTGGGCGCTCTCCCGGCGCGGACGAAGCCCTGTCCATTGCCGGTCTGCTGCAACTGGCGGAACGCCTGGGCCGCCGGCCGCCCAACCGGCCCTTTCTCCTCATTGCCAGCAGCGGCCATGCCCAGGGACTGGCCGGCATGCGGGAAACCATCTGGGCCGCCACCGCCACCTCCAGGGATCTGAGGGACCAGGAACGGGAGTTGAAATCCGACCGGCAGCAGCGGGAAAGCTATCTGGAGGTGCTGGAGCAATACGCCGCCGGCCGGATTGACGACAGCGCGGCGAAACTTCTGCAGGAGGCCGTCAGTCAGGCGCTCAAGCTCCGCGTCGATGCTCTTTCCGGGGAACTGATGCGCCTGCGCCTGCAGGAAGAAGGAGGAGATATCGCCGACAGGATCAGGGTGCTGGCCGGAGAACGGTTTACCCTGCGCCGGCTGGGCTGGATCGCAAGCTTAAAGGAAATAGACAGCGGCCAGCACGAACTGCTGACTTCCCTGGCC
>JALHJD010000406.1 GCA_022837185.1 Desulfobacteraceae bacterium | reverse complement strand
ACAGTAGAAGGACAATTCTGAAAATCATCGTACTCCATACGATATGTTTATATTCATGTCATGTTTATATTCTGTCATGCGGGCCCACGGCCCTCAACCGATTATACCGCAAGACGGAAGCCATCTCCGCAAAAAAAAGGCGGCGGAACAAATTCACCGGTGCGGGAAAGAGCGGGGCAACTGATAGGGGTTGCCGCTATTCTCAAGTTTTGTTAGGAATAACAGGTAAAAGTGGAGTCGGAACCATGATGTTCAGTCTTTCTCATATCGGCCGGGGGGCAATTTTTTTGCTGATCCTGTTCCTGTCGGGCTGCGCGGCCCAGCCGGAGCCCGATTCCCGTCCGCCCCAATATCCGCCGTCCTCCATGCCCGAAACCATCACGGAAAGTGATGAGCGGGGGGAACCGCCGGCAATCGAACGAAGTACACCGGAACGTGATGGCCGGCGGGAGTCGTCGGTAACCGGCCCTGAGGCTCCGGAACGTGATGAACGGCGGGAACCGTCGGTTGTCGGCCGTGAGGCTCCGCAACGTGATGAACGGCGGGAGAAGGTTGCCATCGGCGGCGAAACGTACAGCGTCCCGCCGCCCTGGCTGGGAAACAGGGTTGTCGCGCCCCGGTTTGGTTCTTCTGATTTTCGCCGGGTTCCCGTTGAATATACCCATAATGAGGGCAAAATCTACGTTCTGGCCCTGGCGCACGGACCCCTGGTTGATCTTCTCCGGGCCGCGGAAGAGGATGGCATACAGCTCGAGGTCGATTCGGGCTATCGGAGCGAGCGCTACCAGAAGCGGATTTTCAGGCGGATGCTCGCCGAGGGCCGGTCCTTCGATGATATCGTCCGGTTCGTGGCCCCGCCCGGCTATTCGCAGCACATGCTCGGCACCGCGGTCGATTTTTTCCCAAGCGACTGGCGTTTTGCCGATACGGCCGCCTACGCCTGGCTCCGGGAAAACGCCCGCCGTTTCGGCTTTGAGGAAACCTATTCACCGGACCGTCCGGCGAAATTTCCCCGGGAGGCCTGGCATTGGAATTTTACCGGGCAGAAGGGGGAAGAGCAGACTTTCTCGGTTCTTTTCCCAACTTCGACAAAGAAGAGGACGGGAGCCGGCCCGCAGGAATAGGATGCTCCATTGAACAACCCGGCAGCGCGCAAAAGTTGGACGAATCGAGCCGCTTCTGGTACAATTCATAAACTTTGGGCAGGACAAAGCCAAAGCCGTTTTTGAGAACCGGAGATCATGCATGGTGGGTGTCACGACGCGCCTGCGACATGAGCCCCGGTTCCGTTTTTCAGGGCATGACATGAAACCGGGAGCCTGATTATGCGGAAAAAAGAAGGATTGGTGCAATCTCTGCCTGGTACGCTTTGTACCAATGGCGAAGCGAGTTATGAGCGAAGCAGCGCAGGTTAGCGTCACGGGCGGCGGCGTGGTTGTCCGGCTGGCTTCGAACACCCTCTCCCTTCCTGTCCTGGAGCTTCCCACCACCCTGGTCTCCTGGCTGCAGGAGGGCAGGCTCGATGTCTACCGGCGGTTGCTCGAAGACCCGGCCGGGG
>JALHJD010000405.1 GCA_022837185.1 Desulfobacteraceae bacterium | reverse complement strand
TCTGCCCGTCCTGCGGGGCCGATCTGCACGTCTGCCGCAACTGTGCGTTTTACGAGCCCGGCGCCTATAACGACTGCCGCGAACCGCAGGCCGAACGGGTCGTGGACAAAATCCGCTCCAATTTCTGCGACTACTTCCGTTTTCAGAACGGCGCCGGCAAAGCCGGCACGCCGGCCGCGGCCGCCAAGGAAAAGCTGGAAGCCCTGTTTAAAAAATAGCTTCTCGGCGGCCCGCCTGATTTGACCTTTTCCAAATGAAGATTTCCTTTTGCCGGCGCGGTTCAGAGATCGTAGAGGGTCTCGTCCCGGCGGGGACGGCGGCCGGTGGATCGTGCGCCCTTCTTTTTCGCGGCAAACGGGTCCTCCTCGGACAGCAGACCGCCCAGTTCCTCATCGATCCGGTCCGGATCCTCCCCCTTTTCCAGGCGATGCAGCGCCTCCTCGAAACCGTCCCCCAATTTCATTCCGGTCGCGTCGGACAACTTCCGCATCAGCTGCGCCGCAGCGCGCGGATCATCTTCCCTGAGCGTTTCGGCTTCGGCCGCGAGTTGCATCAGGGCCTTTTCCATTTTGCCCTCGTCGACGCCGCCTAAAAAATCCTCGCTTGCCTCTTCCCTGGCCCCGCCGCCTGTAATCGCGGCAAACACGGACATCTGCCGCGTGAGCGGCATGTCTTTGCATGTCGGGCACAGGGGAATCTTCCCGGTGTTCACCGATTTGGAAAAGAAATTGTAAATCGTGTTGCACGCGCTGCAGTAAAACTCGTAAATCGGCATGGAAACTCGCACTCCCGGTTTTTTTATTTTTTTATAATCCATCGCCGGCAAATATTCAATACGCGCGACAAGGGCGGATGAAAATAAAAAAACCGGACAGACCCAGGATAGGGTCACGAGCAGCGTTTCCATAACCGTGTCTTTCGTTTTGAACGCTGCGCCGGCCGCAGCCCCGACGGAGAAGATCACCGTCCGCGCACGACGTCTTCGCCGCAGGCGATGCCCGCCTCATAAGCGCGGCGCAGCGGGGCTTCTTTGCGCGTGGTGCGGCCGATGTGCAGATTGTCGGGCGGCGCGATCTGGGTCACCCGGACGCCGGCCGGCGGGTCGGAAAGAAATTTCACGGATTCGTTGTATCGCTCGGCGCGGCGCCGGAATGCCGCGACGAGCGCGGGATACTTTTTGAAATACCAGGCAAAGAAGGCCACGGCCAGCGGACTGTCCTTTTTGACGTACGAAGCGGGGCGCGACCGGATGACCGTAATGTCCGCCGCGCCGCGCCGGTGGGCCTCGCGCACGGGCAGAGCATCCGTCACGCCGCCGTCGACGGCTGCCTCTCCCGCAACGCTGAGCGTGCGGCGGTAGAGGATCGGCAGGGCGCTGGATACTTTCAGATAGTGCTCCAGCGTTTCTCGATCGGGACGCAGATAAAGCGCGCGGCCGGTCTTAAGCGACGTGGCGACGACCAGAAAGTCTTTTTGCTGTGTTTTGAGTTTTTCATCGATATGCCTGAGGTTCAGGCGGTAGTGCGTGATGGTCTGGTCCCACATCCAGTCCAGGTCCA
>JALHJD010000404.1 GCA_022837185.1 Desulfobacteraceae bacterium | reverse complement strand
CATGCGATTTCCCATAACCGGCCCGCCAAGGAGAACGCCGCCGCGTCGTTCGGCGTGAAGTATCCGACCTTCATCGTGGTGGCGCTGGTTCTGATGTTCGTGGCGCTGGTTTACGTCGGCCTGCATATCCGGATGACCCGGATGGAGTACGACATCGCCGCGGCGCTTTCCGCCAGAGAGCTGCTCCAGGAGGAGCAAAAGAAGCTGAAGCTGGAAATGGCCATGCTCAAATCGCCGCAGCGGATCGAGGACATCGCCCGGAAAAAGCTGCAGATGTCCTATCCCACGGCGGAACAGGTGATTGTCATCAAACCTTCGGGGAAGTAGTATGGCGGCAGACTCGAAAAAATGGCTGAAGTTCCGGCTGGCCAGCCTTCTGGCGATCTTTCTGGTTCTGTTTATCGCGCTTTTGTCGCGCGCCTTTCAACTGCAGGTGCTCTCCGGCGAACAGCTCAAGAAGCTGGCCCAGCGCCAGCACATCACCACGCTGCCGATCCCTTCCGAACGCGGCATGATTTACGACCGCAACGGCGAGAAGCTGGCCATGTCCGTTCTGGCGGATTCCGTGTGCGCCGATCCGACCCGGATCACCGATCCCGCCAAAGCGTCCCGCCGGATCGCAGCGGTTTTGAATCTGAACGCCGAAGCGGTTTTCCGGAAAATTTCCGAGCCAAAGAGCTTCTGCTGGCTGGCCAGAAAAATTTCTCCCGAACAGGCCGCCCAGGTTCAGGCGGCAAACATCGAAGGCGTGTTTCTGATCAAGGAACCGAAACGGTTTTATCCCAACGGACCGCTTGCCGCTCATCTGATCGGCTTTTCCGGTTTTGACGCCGAGGGGCTCGAAGGGCTGGAAAAAAAGTACGATGGCTATCTGCGGGGAAAACCCGAAAAACTGACCTGGGCAAGAGACGCGAAAGGAAAAAAACTTTTCCTGCACGTGGAGCGCACGGCCTCGCCCCGGGACGGCAGTGCCAACCTGGTGCTGACCATCGACAGCCGCATTCAGTATCTGGTGGAGACGCATCTGAAACAGGCCGTACAGGACAAGGGAGCCAAGGGCGGCGTTGCCATCGTCATGGATCCGAAGACGGGCGAAATTCTGGCTCTGGCCAATGAAAAGGCGTTCAATCCCAACAACATTCGGGGGCTCACGTCCGACATCTGGCGCAACCGCGCCATTGCGGACGCTTTTGATCCCGGCTCCACCTTCAAACCGTTTCTGGTCGCGGCGGCCATCGAAGAAAAAGTGGTCCGGGAGTCGGACCGGTTTTTCTGCGAAAACGGCCATTACGCCGTCGCCAACCGGGTGATCCGCGAGGCCAACCGCAAGCGTCACGGCTACCTGTCCGTGCGGGACATCCTGAAGTACTCGAGCAATATCGGCTCCGCAAAAATCGCGGAAAAGCTCGGCCGGGAAAAGTACTACGATTATATCCGGAGTTTCGGTTTCGGAGCAAAGACGGGCATCGATGTGTCCGGCGAAGCCAACGGCCTGCTCAGACCCGTGAAAAACTGGACCCGGGTGGATACGGCGGCGATTGCTTTCGGCCAGGGGATAT
>JALHJD010000076.1 GCA_022837185.1 Desulfobacteraceae bacterium | reverse complement strand
CGGGCCCGGTTTCAAGACGCCACTGTTTACTGGACTGAGTCATGTTAGCCTTTTAGGCAGTAGCCTGTTTAGGCTATTAGTCTGCACATTTCCTTCTCCAGGGGGAGAGGGTGGCCGAAGGCCGGGTGAGGGATTCTTCAAACCATCAGCGAAGCTGCAAGCTCCTTTTGTCATTTGTCCTCAGTTTTCTGTCCTCCGCTAACTGATGACTGCCGACTGCCGACTGCCGACTGCCGACTGCCAACTGCCGACTCCGTCTATTTTATGCCAGGGCGACATGGGATTGCAAGGAGGCATCGGAGAACAAAAAGAAAAAGAGCTGCTGGCAATCGGCCAGTTTTTCAGGTACTCTCCGGTTGAACTCTGACCGGCAGAGATGATTTAAGGGGAGGAAAACGGGGGTAATGACGGAACAGGTGACAAAGGAAGGATATGATTTCTGCTTCGAACCGGCGGCCTGTGACGGCTGCGGGGGCAGGTGCTGCCGGGGCGAACCCGGTCACATCTGGGTCAGCGCCGCGGAAATCGGACGGATGGCCTCCCATCTCCGGACCAATACGGTCGACTTCACGGCCGCATGCCTTCGCCGGATCGGGGGCAGGATGTCGATCCGCGAACGAAGGACGGCAACGGATCATCCCTGCCTGTTTTTCGACGAGCAAACCTGCCGCTGCGCCATCTATCCGGTTCGTCCCGCCCAGTGCCGCCGGTTTCCGTTCTGGAACCACTTCAAAACCCACCCGGAGGAGGTGATGAGGGAATGCCCGGGGGTGAAACCGTGCCGCCGGGAAGGAATGGAGCGCGGAGGCGGGACGGGACGGTGACACTGTGCGCTGCCGGGTAACGATTTGAGACGAGGTACGGTATGGGCGGACAAACAGAGAAAGAGATCCTCCTGATCCTGGAAGAGGCGATAGAGCGAGAAAAGGCGGCGTACCGGCTGTACAGCCGGGGGGAAGCCCTTGCCGAGAAAGGCGAGATCAAGCGGATTTTCGCCATGCTGGCCAAGGAGGAGCAGGGGCATGAAAATCTCCTCAAGCAGGTGTATTACGACTACAAAAAAAGACTGGGCCTCAAAGTGCTGCGGCCGGGGGAGGATGAGCAATGAGCACGCCCCCCCGAACCATACGGATCAGAGACGATCTCCTGCTGCCGTCCGGGGAAGTGCGCTTTACCTATTCCCGTTCCGGCGGGCCGGGCGGCCAGAACGTCAACAAGATCAGTTCCCGGGCTACTTTGTGGTTCGATGTCGAGAACTCACCGACACTGACCCCATACCAGAAGTCGAAAATCCGCGGGTCGCTGGGCGGGAGGATTAATAAAGACGGGGTCCTGCAGATTTCGGCAGAGCAGTACCGGACCCAAAAGGCCAACAGGGAAGACGCTCTGCAGCGGTTTGCCGAACTGCTGGCCGCGGCATTGACTGAAAAAAAGGTGCGGAAGAAAACCAGGATGTCGGCCGGGGCAAGGGAAAGACGCCTGCAGGCCAAAAAACGCAGGAGCCTGTTAAAAAAAACATCACGGTCCAAGCCGGATTGGGAGTGAAGGGGCGTTTTACTCCGAGCGGAATTTTTCCAGTTCGGCGCGGAGCCAGTCGGCGGAAGACATCTCCGTGGAGCTGCAGCGTACCCTGTAGGGGCGGCCTGACAGACTGCTCCGGGCGGCGGCATGCTCAATCCATTCTTCCGCTGTTTTTACCCTGTCCCGGACATGGGCGTATTTCCTTTCAATATGGGCGCGGGCCTCGGCAGCGGAGTGTTCGGTGCCGTTTCTGAGAAAAGTGCATCCGGACTGTTCGATGGAGACGAGAAGGTGCTCGATCTCTTCGGCCGGTGCGGCGTGGCGGGCGGCGAGGGAGACCGACGGCGTCAGCAGCACCCCCAGGACAGCCGCATGAAAGAGGGGGGCCGCGAAGGGCTTCATTTGTCTTCTCCGGCCAGCATGAAGGTGACCTGCATGGGATTGTGATCCGAGGACGCCACCCTGGCGGTGATCGATGACAGCGGCACCAGGCCCCTGTAGTAGATATGGTCCACCGGCTGCCCCAGGAAGTTCGACCGCTGGTCGTCGGCGAAACCGACCGGCCGCAGGTTCAGTTTGGCGGCAAGATCGGCCACGGCGGCCATCCGCTTGCTGTTCCAGGTGTTCAGGTCGCCGGACAGGATGACGGGACCCTGGTGGCGGGCAAGGATATCCTCGGTTTGCGCCAACTGCCTGCGGTAGGCGGCCAGGTCAATGGTGAAATTGATCATATGGACATTGGCCACCAGGAGAGACGTATCGGTGCCGGCCAGAGGGTAGCGGGTGATCAGGACCGTTTTCGGCACCGAGCTGATCGGTTCCCTCTCCCGGAAGGAACAGAGAAAATCCGGCTTGATCCTGGACGCGGTCAACACCCCGGTCTCGGCATCGTCCCAGGTAAAAGCGGCGGCCAGGTCCAGGTTGAAGTCATGCTCCCGGAGCAATTCCTGCAACCGGGGGGTCAGGTTCCCTTCCTGCAGCAGAACGATGTCGCTGGGCAGGATCAACCGGGTCAGGTCCCGGTCCCAGCCGTTTTTCCTGCCCTTGTAGGTGTTCCAGTTCACCAGTGTGAAGCCGTGGGGATCCAGGCCGGGGGCCGGGCGGCCCACCGTCACCGGGACGGCTTCCGCAGGGGCGGGCCCGTCGCAGCCGCAATCGTCATTCACCGCGGTCCGGCTGTCGTAGTGGCTGATCGTAAAATGCGCCTCGGGAACCTTGACGCACCCGGCTGTCGCAAGGCCGAGAATCAGGAAAAGAAAGGAAAGAACGGTTTTCATGTTCGAACGGCGGTTACAGAAAGTATCGGATGGAGAAGAGACATGTCCCCCAATGATATACCGCATCGGACCCGAAATCGCTATTGTTATCGGGGATTGGATCCCTTGGCCGCCCCGCCGGGCAATATCTCATCCAAATCGGAATCGAAAAGCGCGCAACCCCCTTCTCCCTTGGGAGAGGGTGGCCGGAGGCCGGGTGAGGGGCCGTTCATTCAGGCAAGCCGCCAGGCTTCAAACCCGAACTGCCGACTGCAAACTGCCAACTGCAAACTCCCGGCGCAGCCGGTGCTGTCTTCTGGCACCGCGCAGCGCCTCTAGGCTTATCCGTTCTCGTCCGAAAACAGGGAGGCGCGAAAAAATTCGCGGTTGAGCCGGGCGATGTTGCGGATGGAAATGGACTTGGGACACACCGCCTCGCATTCCCTCTCGTTGCTGCAGTTGCCGAACCCTTCCCGGTCCATTGTCCGGACCATGGCGACGGCCCGCTTTTCCCTTTCCGGTCCCCCCTGGGGGAGGAGGGCGAGCTGGGAAATCTTGGCGCCGACAAAGAGCATGGCGGACGCATTGGGGCAGGCGGCGACACAGGCCCCGCAGCCGATGCAGGCCGCGGCGTCCATGGCCAGTTCGGCCTTGGTCTGCGACACCGGGATGGCATTGCCGTCCGGGGCGCTGCCGGTATTGACCGAGATGAAGCCGCCGGCCTGGATGATCCGGTCAAAAGCGGAGCGGTCGACAACCAGGTCCCTGATTATGGGAAAGGCCCGGGCCTTGAAGGGTTCGATGGTGATGGTCTGGCCGTCACGGAAATGGCGCATGTGCAACTGGCAAAGGGTGGTCGCCTTTTCCGGACCGTGGGCGATGCCGTCCACCACCGCCCCGCACATCCCGCAGATGCCTTCCCGGCAGTCATGGTCAAAGGCCACCGGTTCCCGTCCTTCCAGGGTCAGTCTCTCGTTGAGGACATCGATCATTTCCAGGAAGGACATGTCTGAGTTGATTTTTTCCAGGCGATACTGTTCGAAAGCCCCTTTCTTGTCCGGGCTTTCCTGGCGCCATATTTTCAGGTTGAGTGATATTTTTCGTGCCGCCATGGTGGTCTAACCTATCAATGTATATCTGTTGAGCTTCGGGTTGGAGGATTTTTCAGCCTGCGAACCTGCCGATGCGTGCCCGCTTTTACTTGTAACTGCGCTGGGAAGGCGTGACATTTTCAAAAACCAGCGGCTCCTTGTGCATCTCCGCCGGCTTCTCTTCCCCGTTGTACGCCCAGACCGAGACGTGGGAATACTGCTCGTCGTCACGCAGGGCTTCGCTTTCCTCGGTCTGGCTCTCCTCGCGGAGATGACAGCCGCACGATTCCCCCCGGGCGAGGGCGTCCCGAACCAGGACCTCGGCGAATTCCATGAAATCGGCCACCCTTCCGGCCCTTTCCAGGGACTGGTTCAGCTCCCCGCCGCTGCCGGGGACCGTCACCCGGTCCCAGAATTCCTGCCGCAGTTCCGGGATGAGGGACAAGGCCTTTTCCAGTCCCTCCCGGTTGCGGGCCATGCCGCAGTAGTCCCAGAGGATCCGCCCCAGGCGGCGGTGAAAATCGGCCGCGGTCCGCAGTCCTTGTTTGCCGGCGGTCCGGTTGGCGAGCAGCGCCTCCAGCCGGCGTTTGACCTCCCGCTCCGACTCGGAGTAGGCGTCATGATCAACGGTCAGGGGACCGGAACCGGTTTCGGCAAGGTAGTTGCCGATGGTGTAGGGCGCTATGAAGTAGCCGTCAGCCAGCCCCTGCATCAGGGCGGAGGCGCCGAGCCGGTTGGCGCCGTGGTCGGAGAAATTAGCCTCCCCGAGGACAAAGAGGCCGGGAATCGTCGACATCAGGTTGTAGTCGACCCACAGGCCGCCCATGGCGTAATGAACCGCCGGGTAAATCATCATTGGCTGGATGCTTGGATCCTGGTCGGTAATTTTTTCGTACATGTGGAAGAGGTTGCCGTATTTGCGGAGAATGACGTCAAGCCCGTCCCGCTGGATGGCGTCCCGGAAGTCGAGATAGACGGCCAGTCCCGTTTCGCCGACCCCTTTGCCCTGGTCGCAGACCTCCTTGGCGTTGCGCGAGGCGACGTCCCGGGGCACCAGGTTGCCGAAGCTCGGATACTTGCGTTCCAGGTAGTAGTCCCGATCCTCCTCGGGAATATCCTGGGGCGGCCTGTTATCCCCTTTCTTTTTCGGCACCCAGACCCGCCCGTCGTTGCGCAGGCTTTCGCTCATCAGGGTCAGCTTGGACTGGTAGTCGCCGTGGACCGGGATGCAGGTGGGATGGATCTGGACAAAGGAGGGATTGGCGAAGCCGGCCCCCTTTTTGTACGCCCGCCAGGCGGCGGTGACATTGGAGGCCATGGCGTTGGTGGACAGGAAATAGGCGTTACCGTAGCCTCCGGTGGCGAGGACAACCGCGTGGCCGCAGTACCGTTCCAGTTCGCCGGTCACCAGGTTGCGGCAGACGATGCCCCGGGCCAGGCCGTCGATCAGGACCAGGTCCATCATTTCCCGCCGGGGGAAGATTGTCACCTTGCCGGCGGCCACCTGGCGCATCAGGGCGGAATAAGCCCCGAAAAGGAGCTGCTGCCCGGTCTGCCCCCGGGCGTAGAAGGTGCGGGAGACCTGGGCCCCGCCGAAGGAGCGGTTGGCCAGGGTGCCCCCGTACTCCCGGGCAAAAGGGATGCCCTGGGCCACGCACTGGTCGATGATGTTGTTGCTGACCTGGGCCAGCCGGTAGACATTGGCCTCCCTGGCCCGGAAGTCGCCGCCCTTGATGGTGTCATAGAACAGGCGGAAGATGGAGTCGCCGTCATTCTGGTAGTTCTTGGCGGCGTTGATGCCGCCCTGGGCGGCGATGGAATGGGCCCGGCGCGGACTGTCCTGGATACAGAAGGATTTGACGTTGTACCCCAGCTCTCCGAGGGTGGCGGCGGCCGAGGCGCCGGCCAGGCCGGTGCCGACAACCAGGATATCGTATTTGCGTTTGTTGGCCGGGTTGACCAGCCGGTTCGCAAACCGGCACCGGTCCCATTTTTCGGCCAGCGGACCGTCGGGAATCTTGGGGTCGAGTTTCATGATTGTGTTTCCGGATTAAAGGAGGAAAGTTGATTGGCCAGTTCAATCAGGTTGCCGTCCGGGTCCCTGAAGTAAACCGACAGAATGGGCCCGGTTGCTCCGGTGCGCCGCACCGGCCCGGCGATGATCTCCACGCCCCGGCCGCTCAGGCGGGAAACGACCTGTTCCATGGGCAGGGAAGTGAGGAGGCAGATGTCCGCCGAACCCGGGGTGGGCCGTAGGGCATGGGGCTCGATTTCCGCGCCCGCCCGGTGAAGGTTCAGCTTCTGGTTGCCGAACTGCAGGGCCTTGCGGCCGCCGGCGAATTCGATGACCCGCATGCCCAGGATGCCGCCGTAAAAAGCACAGGTGGCCTCGATATCCCCCACGGTCAGGACCAGATGATCAAACTGTTCGGCGAGCATCATTCCTAGGTTAGAAGGTTGCTGTTCACGAGCAGCATGACTACAATTATACCGAAGACGGCGATGATCAGGCCGCCGATCACCCAGGCGCAGGCCTTGATGAACCGGTCGTATTTGGGATGATTGATTCCGGCCGACTGGAACAGGGACCAGAACCCGTGGCTGATGTGCAGGGCCAGGGCTGCGAGGCCGATCCCGTAGAGTACCGTATACAGGGGGCTGCCCAGCACCTCGGCGACAACGTCGGCGATAACCGCCCCCGGGGCGATGAAGTTGAAATTGTACAGGTGCAGGAGGATAAAAAGGAAGACGATGATGCCGGTATACGGCATGGTGGCCGATCCCCAGGTTCTGCCCCCGGCATTGTTGTTGACGGCGTACCGTTCCGGGCGGGCCCACATGTTCTGCATGAACAGGACAAGGCCGGTGACGACATGGGCCAGGAAAATCGCCAGCAGCAGGAACTCAATTGCGACCAGGGCGAAATCGAAGGCATGCAGATGCCCGGCATAGGACAGAAAGGCCGAGCGGCCCAGCAGGATGGTGGTGTTGCCCGCGGCATGGACCAGCAGGAATGCGCCGAGAACCAGGCCGGTTAGGGCCATGACATACTTCTTGCCGACTGAGGCGGTAACAGTTCGGGTGAACCACGACATGGTTGATTGTCCTCGTTGGGAGATTTAAACAAAAAAAGTTCATTTAGTTTATACAACTCGTCCGAAGATTACAATGTCAAAAAATAAAAATAACCCTTCCTATCTGGAACTGCACCGAAACGGCATCCTTGCGGAGCGGCTGACCGCCGCCCGCGGGCTGCTGGAACGGTGTGCGGTCTGCCCGCATGAATGCGGCATAAACAGGCTGGCGGGGGAACTCGGGGTCTGCCGGGTCGGCGCCAGGGCCAGGGTGGCGAGCTTCGGCCCCCACTTTGGCGAGGAGTCTCCCCTTGTCGGCCGGCACGGCTCGGGCACCATATTTTTCGAAGGCTGCAACCTGCTGTGCGTTTTCTGCCAGAACTATGACATAAGCAATATAGACAAACAAGGTGATTCTTCCCCGCAGGCCGTGGATGAGGCGGAGCTGGCGGACATCATGATCAGCCTCCAGGCCCAGGGCTGCCATAATATCAATCTGGTCACCCCCTCGCATGTCGTCCCCCAGATCCTGGCGGCCCTGCCCGCCGCCATAGACAAGGGCCTGCGCATCCCCATCGTCTACAACAGCGGCGGCTATGATTCTCCGGCGGCCCTCAGTCTGCTGGAGGGAGTGGTGGACATCTACATGCCGGATTGCAAGTTCTGGACCAGGGAGACTTCATCTCTGTACACCAGGGCCGCTGACTACCCGGAGGTGATGCGCCAAGCGGTGCGGGAGATGCACCGTCAGGTGGGCGACCTGGTCCTGGATGAGGAAGGGATAGCCGTCCGCGGCCTGCTGGTCCGCCACCTGGTCATGCCGGGCCATCTCGACGAAACCGGTGAAATCCTGACCTTCCTGGCCCGCGACATCTCCCCCCGGACTTATGTCAACCTCATGGACCAGTACCACCCCTGCCATAAGGCCTTCCGCTACGAAAAGATCAAGCGCCCGCTTTCGGCCGATGAGTATGAGCAGGCCCTTTCCCTGGCCAGGGAGTGCGGCCTGAGCCGTCTCGACCAGCGGGAGTGGAAGCGGTTCTTCCGCCTGCTGGGGCTTTGATGCCCGGCTGAAGCCGGGTATCAGAAGCCAGAAGTCAGAAGCCAGAGGACAGCACCGGCTGCGCCGGGAGTTTGCAGTTTGCAGTTGGCAGTCGGCAGTTTGGGTTTGAAGCCTGGCGGCTTGCCTGAATGAACGGCCCTCACCCGGCCATGCCAGATGACAGAGGCCAGATGACAGAGGACAGGAGGGATTTGCAGCTTTGCTGTTGGTTTAAAGAATACGGAGAATACAATTCAGCCGAAAACTGAAAGTTTCAAACTCAAAACCTTGCACCTTGAACCTTATACCGTTCGCGTCAGCGAACTTGAAACACCCTTCTCCCGGGGGAGAAGCTGCCCCGGAGGGGCGGATGAGAGGTCCTGTCAACACCGGCAAGCCGGCAGGCTTCAAGTTTCAGACTGCCGACTGCCGACTGCCGACTGATGACTGCCAACTTTTCACCACCCTTCTCCCGGGGGAGAAGGTGCCCCGGAGGGGCGGATGAGGGGAATGCGGCTGTCGCCGGGGTTCGCTTGGGCGAACGGTACGAGGTTCGCGGTATAAGGTTCGAGGTTTCCAGCTTGGAGCTTTCAGCTCGCTCCAGACTGCCAACTGCCGACTGCCAACTGCCAACTCATGAATAACATAGCGGTAGATCAGGCAGATAGGATGCAGGAAGCACGGCACGCCAAAAGACCCCTTGACATTACTGCAATCAGGATTCGATCCCGATAGGTGCAAATTTTCCTCAACCAGCGCAGGAAATATCTCATCGAAATCGAACTCCCTGTCACCACACCAGGTCGGGTGCGCAAACATGTTCTCCTCCTCATTCTTACCCGCAGCGCGGGGTGGGGCGCTGCCGACTGCCGACTCCCGCGCCGGCCGGGTATGAGGAGACAGAGGCCGGAGGGACTGAAGGCAAAAGTTTGCAGCATATCAATCGGGAAGCGGGAAGCGGGAAGAAATGGAGATGATTAATTCATCATTTTCGTCTATGATGAAAAGCCGCTCTTCGCGGGGTGGAACTCTTCCAGGAAGGCATGATCGAATCAGCGATGCAGACCAGCTTTGACAATGTCCCGTTCAGGACCTCGGTGACGCCGGAGGGGAAATTCCTCGTGGCCGTACATCGCCCGTCCTTTGAGGTCGCCAATCTGCGGGAGCATGATCAGTTTGCCGTTCTCGGGTACGGTCCGGACGGCACCGCCAGGGACAACCGGGGGAATTTTCCCGAGGGCGATGTGCGGGTCGGTGATGCCAGGCCCATCTATGAAATACCCAACGCCTTTCCGTTCCGGGGAGCGACCTATATCGACTCCGGCTGGGCCGACGCGCGGGCCGGGAACCCGGGCTCCATCGGGCTCCCCCCGTCCTCCGAGTGTTCCCTGCGCCGGGCGCTGTCCTCTTTTGCAGCCGGGAAGGATTTCAAATCCGTTCTTTCGGAACTGCCCCTTCAGGTTCTCTACACCCTGGCTGCCTGCTCGACCGATCCGGACGAACTGGTCCTGCTGGCTGATTTCTGCTGCCGGTTTGAGTATGACCAGGCAGGCCGGCCCAGGGGGCTGCTGTACCACCGGGACAGAGACGGGAGGCTGCGGCCCGGGACCATTGATTTCGAACTGTTTGAAGCCGTGGCCAACAACCCTTTCCTCCCGGATCCCTACAAGGAGGTCATGGTGCTGCGGCCCGGAGCACAGGGGGACAGCGAAATCGTCGGCGACTGGTCCGGGGACGGCAGCCGCGTGGCTGAATACCTGCGGGCCAACAGCTACATCCCCTGGGGGCATTACGCCTCCAACATGGCCAGCGACGCGGTCCGCTACCGCACCGCCGACCTGACGGAAGAGGATATGCGGGGTCTGCGCCACCTTTACTATCAGCGGGTCTATGTCGCCCTGGCGGCGAAAGCGGGTCTGGAAGTCCCGGTCCGGCGCCGCCGCCTGACCGCGGCGGAACTGGAGGAACTGCGCCGGAACATCGTCCGCTCTACCGCCGGGACCGTTCGGGGGGAGGCCACCCTGTGGGGCTGGAACTACGGCTACGATCTTTCCGGCTCCGGCTACCGCCTGCACGCCTCGCACCAGATGATCCACCAGCAGTATGCCCTGGTGCCGGAAAGCGTGGCTGCCGCCGACGGGGAGACGGTCATGCCGGCGTTCGGCATCGGCGATCTGGCTGCCGACACGGTCGACCGTTACCGCCGCGCCACCGGCAGTGATTTTTTCCGGGACCTGCTGGCCGCGGTGCGCAGCAACACCAGGACCGACGGCGGCGGGGGGGAGCACAATCTGGTTGTCTGGGAGGACGAAAACGTGCTACTCTTTGTTCCCAAGGCGCAGGTTTCCCAGTGGGAGCTGCAGCTCCTGGTCATCGCCGATGCCGGCGCCGGTCCCGTGGGCAATGTGGTCGAGGCGGACGAAAAGGTCCGCCGGTCCCTGGACCGCGGCATCCTGACCGCCCAGCGCATATATGCCGGTCTCAACGCCCGGATGGTGACCTCCATCGAGCTGCCCAAGCGGCTGGGCGCGGCCAACGGCCAGCGGCTGCTCTACTCCTTCCTGCCGAAGCTGCCCTGGAGCATGGGCGGCCTCAGCGAGGCCCAGCTCCGTTTCATCTGCGGCCACTACCCGGAGGACTTTGCCGCCTGCTGCCGCCAACAGTTAACTAGGAGTTGAAAACAACACGCCATTATGAAGCAGCCAGTGTACAGAAAAGGGTATTTCGGGAGGTGGGGCGGCGCTTTCATCCCCGAGATCCTGCATGAGACCTTTGTCGAGCTCAATCTCGCCTACGAACGGGCCCGGAGCGACGAATCGTTCTGGAGGGAATATGTCCACTTGATGGCCAATTATTCCTGCCGGCCGA
>JALHJD010000403.1 GCA_022837185.1 Desulfobacteraceae bacterium | reverse complement strand
CGAAGATGAAACCGCCCATGATTATGAGCACTCCCTTGAGGTGCAGGTGCCCTTCCTCCAGTACTGCAGCAGTGACTTTCGCATTGTGCCCATCGTCGTCTCCCACGTGCCGTATGATGTCTGCGTGGAGGCGGCAAAAGACCTTGCCGGGGCGATACGGGAATACGGCCGGCCGGTTCTGTTTGTTGCCAGCACCGATATGACCCACTATGAATCCAGGCAGGAGGCAAGCCGCAAGGACCACCTGGCCCTGGAGCGGATCAAGTCCCTTGATCCCAAGGGGTTGTACGACACCGTGATCAACAACCGCATATCCATGTGCGGCGTGATGCCGACCACCATTGTCCTGTTAGCCGCAAAGGAGCTGGGCGCCAAAGAGGTCAACCTGGTCCGGTACACCGATTCCGGCGAGGCCAGCGGCGATACGAACCAGGTTGTCGGCTACGCCGGGTTGATTATAAGCTGATGCGCTGCGCGCGGTACAGGGTTTACGGTACAGGGTTTACGGTTTTGAGTTTGCAGCTTCGCTGTCGATTTGAAAAACCCCTCACCCGGCCGCTGGCCACCCTCCCGGAGTCTCACTACGTTCGCTTACCTCCCCTGGAGAGGGGATAATTAAATACACCCTTCTCCCTCTGGGAGAAGGTGCCCGGGGGGCGGATGAGGGGTGCGAGGTACGAAGTGTGGACAATTCAAACCAGCCGAAAGCTGAAAGCTCCAAATTCAAAACCTCGTACCTTGAACCTGGAACCTTGTACCGCCACGGCAAAGCCGTGTACCTTGCACCTTGCACCTCGAACCTTGTACCGTTCGCGTCAGCGAACTTGAAACACCCTTCTCCTGGGGGAGAAGGTGCCCCGGAGGGGCGGATGAGGGGGAGAACCTTGGGCCTAGAGCCAGCGGTTTGCAGAAGCGAGCTCGCGAACCCCAACGTAACAGGTTGGAATTGTTGGGGTTCTCAGGCTCACCCCAACCTACGCTCTGGGGATCACATAAACACAAAAGTACATTAATTTATGTTCAACAAAATCGGTGTCCTGCTTGAGATGATCAAATTCAAGCACACGGTCTTTGCCCTGCCGTTTGCCCTGATGGGCGCTTTTTTAGCCGGCCGCGGGTTGCCGCCGGCGGAGGTGTTCCTGTGGCTCATTGTGGCCATGGCCGGGGCGCGGACCTGCGCCATGGGATTCAACCGGATTGCCGACCGCCATTTTGACGCCCGCAATCCCCGTACCAGCAGGCGCGCCCTGCCCGCCGGCCAGGTGAGCCTTGCCGAGTCATGGGCCATGGTCATCATTGCCGGGATTGTCTTCTTTTTCGCCTGCTTCATGCTCAACCGGCTGGCCTTGGCCCTGGCCCCCTTTGCCCTGGCGCTGACCCTGTTCTACTCCCTGACCAAGCGGTTTACCTGGCTGTGCCACGTGGTCCTCGGCGTGGCACTGGCGTTTGCGCCGTTAGGGGGATGGGTGGCGGTCAGCGGCACGTTTGCCGGTTTTCCCTGGCTGCTGTCCCTGGGGGTTTTGTTCTGGGTGGCCGGGTTTGACGTGATCTACGCCTGCCTGGATGCCGACT
>JALHJD010000402.1 GCA_022837185.1 Desulfobacteraceae bacterium | reverse complement strand
AGACAGAAGGTGCTTGCAGCTTCGCTGTGGGTCTGAAGAACCCCCTCATCCGCCCCTTGGGGCACCTTCTCCCCCAGGAAGGGGCGGATGAGGGGTCCTGCAACCGACAAGCCGCCAGGCTTCACGCCCCAAACTGTCAGCTGCCGACTGCCGACTCAAAACTACAACCCCTTGAGAATTTCCCGGATATTCCGGGCAGGCTGGTCCTCGACCAGGATGATGTGACAGGCATCGCAGTCCTGGGTGATGGTTTTCCCCGATTCTGTTCTGAACTCATTGTTATGGCACCGAAAACAGCCGCTGTCACCGTCCCGGTGCCCGGTGAAGCTCGTGTAGGTCCCCCAGTCGATATTCATCTCGGGAAAGACGTTCTCGATATAGGCCTGCTGGACCCCCATGACCGCCTTTTTCAGCAATTCGCTCCGCTGCTCCACGATCTCCGGGTACTCCCGCCTGTACCACTCCATCAATTCATTGGCAATGGCGCGGGTGGCGACCTCCTGGGAGGGATATTTCCTTTGCAGGGCCGCCAGTCCCTGTCTTTTGATAAATGGTATTTCCCGCGGGATGACTCCGGTGATGAGCTTCTGGTCCAGCGCCTCCTCGGCGGTCAGGAACACATGGGTGGGACGGTTGTGGCAGTCGATGCAATCCATGAGCCGCTCCTCCGTCCCGTCCGAGGGAAGCACCCCGGCGGCGCGTCTGTAGACAACGGGGTCACTGTCCGCCGCCCTCAGCTCCACTCGGCTGATGGTATTGCGGTCCCTGGAGCCCACATATGAGACACTGTGCTCCTCGGAGACATGCCAGTGAATACCGTGCGCATCCCTGCCGCTGTATCCGCCCGAGCCGATCCGCATGACCATGACGGTCTGGACATGGGTGTTGGCCTCGTCGGGCAGAAACCTGTCCTTGACGTACAGCTTGTCGCCGTGGAACACCGCGGGCCGATGGCATCCCTCGCAGGTTGCCCGCTCGGGCCGCAGCGCCTCGAGCGGCGTCGGGATCGGCCGCGGATAGGAGTCCATGGCCACGGCAAACAACTGCTTGACCCCGGTGAATTTCGATCTGGTCATCCATTCCGCTCCCGCGCCGATATGGCACTGAACGCACGACACCTGGGAGTGAGGCGAATTCTGAAACGTCACGTACTCGGGCTCCATGACCGTATGGCAGAACTGGCCGCAGAAACTCACCGATTCGGTGTAATGAAAGCCCGTATAGGTCACCACGCCGACAATGAACAGGGTGATGAAGGTGAGAACGGACGTCAGGGACAGCAGCCTGCGGATGCGGGTGAACCGTCCCGGACGGCTCAACTCCTCCTCGATGTACTCTATGGTCAGCCGGCCGATATCTTCCTTTTTCCCGCAGAACAGGGAGCCGCCGATGAGCAGCAGCAGGCCGATGAGGAACAGGGGCCCCATGACCAGGTAGATGAGAAAGCCGAAATAGGGGTTCTGCACCACGCCCTGCATATCCAGCAGGACGGCGATCAGGAGGACAGGGGCCAGGATGACGGAAATGACCCCTCCCAGCAGGGAACAGCGGCTGCGTGAGAAGAAATTGATGAT
>JALHJD010000401.1 GCA_022837185.1 Desulfobacteraceae bacterium | reverse complement strand
CAGAAAGGCGTCCTGCTGGGCCTTGTTGAACCGGTGGATTTCATCGACGAACAGAATGGTTTTCTGCTTTTTGGCTTCCCAGAGCTCTTTTGCGTCGTCGATGACCTGGCGGATTTCCCGGACGCCCGACAGGACGGCCGAAAAACTGACGAAGTTGGTTTTGGTTTCCGTGGCCAGAATGCGCGCCAGGGTGGTTTTGCCGGAGCCGGGCGGCCCCCAGAAGATCATCGAAAAAAGCTTGTCCTCGGCGATTGCGCGGGCCAGGAGCGTTCCCGGGCCGGTGAGATGCGACTGGCCGACGTAATCGGCAAGTTTCTGCGGCCTCATTCTTTCGGCCAGCGGCGCCGTGTCCAAAGCGTCGCTTTCGGTTCCCAGACTGAACAGATCCAGATTTTTCATGACGGCTTCTTGGCCCTCTCAATGATTTCAATCAAACTCGATACCTTGTCTCCGGGCGCGCTTAGCGCAAACCTTTGCCGCTGTTCGGAAGTCAGATGCTCTTCGAGAACCTTTGCCACATCGAAGGCCCTAAACCAGCAGGAGACGATCCGCGGGCAGGGAAGGTCGCCCGCTTCCTGCAGGCAGTAGCCGAAGGTCATTTCGTCGCCCAGTTTCGGGCAGCGGATCAGTTTATGGTCGTGCTCGGTTTTCATGGTCCGCAAGCTTGTCGAAAAAAGGAAAAGCCGTCAAGAAAATAATTTTCCTGACGGCTTGTGTCGCAAACGGCCGCGGCCGCTTTTAAATGAATTGCTTACGGCTTCGGGAAATCCTTGATGGCGTTCAACGCCCGCTCGATTTCATGATCGGGCAGCTCGTAGGCCTGCAGCTTGCCCGCGAAATAAGCGTCATAGGCGGCCAGATCGACCAGGCCGTGTCCGCTCCAGTTGAAGAGGATGATTTTTTCCTTGCCTTCCTCCTTGGCGCGCATCGCTTCGTCGACGACGGCCGCCAGCACATGGTTGGTTTCCGGCGCCGGAATGAAGCCTTCCGAACGGGCCCACTTCACGCCCGCCTCGAAGGTCTTGAGCTGGTCGTAGGCGCGTGGCTCGATGAATTTTTCCCGGACCAGGTGGCTCACGATGGGCGCCATGCCGTGATACCGCAGACCGCCCGCGTGAATCGGCGCCGGAATGTAGTCGTGGCCGAGCGTGTACATCGGGAGCAGCGGCGTGGATTTGGCCAGATCGCCGAAATCGTAGGCGAAGGGGCCTTTGGTCATGGAGGGGCAGGACGTGGGTTCCGCGCCGACGATTTTCACTTCCTTGCCGTGGATTTTGTCGCAGACGAACGGCGTCGCGACGCCCGCGAAGTTGCTGCCGCCGCCGCAGCAGCCCATGACGACGTCGGGATAGAGGCCGAGTTTCTGCATCTGCTTGTGGGCCTCGAGGCCGATGATCGACTGGTAAAGAAGCACGTGATTGAGCACGCTGCCCAGGGAATATTTGGTGTTGGGCGTGGTGACGGCGTCTTCAATCGCTTCGCTGATGGCGATGCCCAGAGAACCGGGAGAATCCGGATGTTCGGCCAGTACGTTGCGGCCCGCCTGCGTCAGGGTGCTGGGGCTGGGAATGCATTCC
>JALHJD010000400.1 GCA_022837185.1 Desulfobacteraceae bacterium | reverse complement strand
TCATTTTTGAGAGCGTCCTGCCAGTTGGCGGCCTTGCAGAAATTTTTATCCGCCGACCAGAGGATGGCCTGGCCGCGCGCGTAAATAAAGGTCCCGTCCGTCGCCCCCTCCTTCTGCAGCAGATCGGGCCGCTGTTCATCCGCGGACAGAAAGACGTCGTAGGGCGCGCCGTTTTGAATCTGGCTGTAGAGATTGCCGGTGGAGGAAAAAGTTGCTTCAACTTTCACGCCGGTTTTGCTTTCAAAGTCCGCCGCGATTTCCTTGAAGGCGGAGATGAAATTGGCCGCGACGGCAACCGACAACTTTTCCTGCGCCGCCGCGCTTAAAGGCAAAAGGAACATCAACAGGATCAGCCACGGGAAGCTTTTCTTCATAAATCAGAAGTTCTCCTTTCATATGTGCTATTTATAGCATAGAAGCATCCAAAAAACATCCCGCAAAACTTCTGCGGGATGTTTGTCCCCCATCAGGTCAGCCTGTCAATCCGGACGGCACAGGCCTTGTATTCAGCCGTTTGCGTGATCGGGTCGTAAACGGGATTCGTGAGCCAGTTGGCGCAGGCTTCGCGGAAATGGAAGGCCATCCAGACCAGCCCTTCCGGAACCTGGTGCGTCACACGGGCCCTGACTTTTACTTTGCCCCGGCGGGATTTCACCAGGACCATTTCTCCGTCGGCAACGCCGAGCTTCCGGGCGTCCGCCGCGGAAATGTCGGCCGTCTCTTCGCCGAGCAGGTCGTTGATGCCCGGCGACCGCCCTGTCTGCGTTCTCGTGTGGTAATGATACAGACGTCGGCCTGTGGAGAGCACCAGCGGGTATTCCTCGTCGGGAACTTCCGCAGGCGGAATCCAGTCGATGGGCTTCAAAACACCCAGACCGCAGGTGAATTTCCCGTCTCTGTGGAGCGTCGGCGTCCCGCAATGCTCTTCATTGGGCGCCGGCCACTGGATGCCGTCGCCTTCCAGACGCCGGTATTTGATGCCGGCCATCGACGGGGCCAGAACGGAGACTTCGTTGTCCCAGATTTCCCGGGCGCTGCTGGATGTCCATGCATGCCCCATTCTTCTGGCGATCTCTTTGAAGATCCACCAGTTGGGTTTGGCCTGGCCCGGCGCGACGCTGGCGGTGCGCACCCGGTTCACGCGGCGTTCGGAACTGGTGAAGGTTCCGTCGTTTTCGCTCCAGGCCGCGGCGGGCAAAATCACATGCGCGAAACGCGTGGTTTCCGTCGGGAAGATATCCTGGCAGACCAGGAATTCAGCGGACTGCAAACAATGCTCGACATGGTGGATGTCGGGCTCCGTGTTGGCCAGGTTCTCTCCGAACACGTAGAAGGCCTTCACTTTCCCCTTGGTCAGATTTTCCATCATGGTCGGCATCATCATGCCCGGTTTGTCCGGCAGACTCGCAACGTTCCAGGCTTTCGCGAATTTCGCCCGCGCGTCGGCGTTGTCGACCCGCTGATAGCCGGGGAACACGTTGGGCAGCGCGCCCATATCGCAGGCGCCCTGCACGTTGTTCTGGCCGCGCAGCGGATTCACGCCGCCGCATTCAAAACCGACGTTGCCCAGAAGCATCTGGAGATTG
>JALHJD010000399.1 GCA_022837185.1 Desulfobacteraceae bacterium | reverse complement strand
CAGTAGCAGTGGCATGACGGAAGAACAGCGCGCCGCCCGTATTGCAGCGGCGCAGTCAGGCTCTGGCGGTGGTTTCCCCGGCGGTATGCCCGGCGGCGGTCCTCCAGGCGGCGTGATGCCGGGGGCGGGCGGCAACCCCCCGGCGGAATTTGCAGGAGCAGGGAACGCCCAGACGACGCCTGGGGCAGGCCGGGCCGCAGCCGGCCAGAGCTCTCTTATGAACCGGTCTACGCTCTTTCTCGATCCCCTGATCGAGATGCTCAAGGAGAGGGCTGCATCCTGAACCGGTTTTCGCTGTACTTTGCTCGATGATTTACTAAAAACGCTTTGCGTCAAACTCGAATTGGAAATGGAAAAAGAAAATGACGAAAACAAATCTTTGGATAGATATCGGGGTTTTTGCGGGTTTTTTGGTCGCGATGAACCCTGCTTTGACTGGAATTGCCATACACGAATGGTTTAGCCTGGCGCTGGCCGCCGCCTTGATCGTTCACCTCCTGCTGCACTGGAAATGGGTCACAACGGTGGCGATCCAGTTCTTCCGCAGGCTCTTTCACACCTCCCGCTTGAAATTCGTCGTAGATGTTTTGCTTTTCACTGCCTTCACGGTCGTGATGATGAGCGGGATCATAATCTCGCGCAGTCTGGCCTCTGTTTTGGGCCTCAGCCTGGCAGCCGACCCCATCTGGCGTTTTGTCCATTCAGCATCGGCCGATGTTTCCCTCGTCCTGGTCGGGCTGCATTTTGCCCTCAACTGGAACTGCGTGGTTACGATGATCAAACGGTACATCCTCTCCCCGCTGCCTTCCTTTGGCAGGGGGGAGAACCGCCAGCCCGCGCCTGTGAAAGTTCCCAAAGACTGAGGAAAATCACGATGTTGAAGACCACTGGAAGAATTCTCTTGATCTTGTCGCTTGC
The DNA here is from genome assembly GCA_022837185.1 of Desulfobacteraceae bacterium. GTDB lineage: Bacteria > Desulfobacterota > Desulfobulbia > Desulfobulbales > Desulfobulbaceae > UBA10518. The sequence goes on along the minus strand of JALHJD010000399.1, from coordinate 671 downwards.
GGCTTTGATTTCCGGCGCGCTTTACCTGCTGGTGAATGCCTCGATCCAATCATCCGCCTCCCCGTTCCGCCAGGATGAATTTGGGGAGACTCTCTCGGAGGGTCGTTCTGCCGGGCCCGCTTTTGAAGGCGGGGATTTCCCAGGCGGGCGCGGCGGTCATGGCCTTGAGGGCCGCGGCGGCCGTGATCTGCATGGCTTCGAGCCGTCCATCGCGTTTTTCGGCATCCTGCGGAATCTCGGCGTCATCGCGCTCATCACACTGGTTGTGGTCCTGATGCAGAAGGCCTGGCGCAAAGTATTTCGAAAAAAGAATTTCACTCCGTCTGGATAGCGGAATCGCCAGGCACGCAATCCCCCTCTCGTCCGGCGGGCCCTCTCCTGCCTGCCGTCACGGGAGGGGCTGCCAGAGCTGCGCCAGGATCACGGTTGTGATGATTGTCATCGCGCCGAGCGCGGCAAACAGCACGCTGACTTCCATCGTCTCTTCTCGCGTCCTCAGGTAGGTGGGCAGGCTCTCGAACACTTTTTGCAGCTCGCTCGCGCTGGCGGCGGCGTAGTACTCGCCGCCGGTGATCCTGGCGATTTCTTTGAGCGTTTCTTCATCAATGCCGCGCCGGTACCAGCCGCCGTAGAAGCTGTTCTCCTGCCCACTGGAGGAGCCGTCCTCGGTG